>DGBL01000017.1:0-12017 GCA_002384315.1 Micrococcaceae bacterium UBA4005
CGTCGAAGCCGACGCCCTGCTCGGGCCGGACCGGGTGCGGGCCGGCGACATCGTGATCGGTATGGCCTCCTCGGGACTGCACTCGAACGGCTACTCGCTGGTGCGCAGGGTGATCAATCAGGCGGGCTGGGAACTGGAACGGCAAGTCTCTGAACTGGGCCGCACCCTCGGCGAGGAACTCCTCGAACCGACGCGAGTCTACGCTGCTGACTGCCTGGACCTGGCGCGCTACGCTCCGGCTGCCGTGCACGGATTCAGCCATGTCACCGGAGGCGGTCTCGCAGCGAACCTCGCCCGCGTACTCCCCCGGGGGATGGAAGCAACCGTGGACCGTGCCAGCTGGGAATTGCCCCCGATCTTCCGGCTGGTCGAGGGACTCGGTGCTGTTCCGCTCGCTGACCTGGAGCGGACTCTGAACCTGGGTGTGGGTATGGTCGCTGTCGTGGGTGCCGATGGCGTCGACCACGCACTGGAGCGGCTTGCCCGCAGCGGCGTTCCAGCCTGGGTCATGGGAACAGTGGACTACGCAGGCGATGCCTCCACTGACGGACCCGACTATGTCCAAGGCGCCAAGGGAGTCGACGGAGGATCCGTACGGCTGGTGAACACTTACGCCTGACCGCCCCCGGATGCCCGACTGCCCTAAGGACACAGTCCGCGTGGGAAGTCAGTAAAGACCCGTATAGATGGAAGAAGCACCCGGCGGTTCCGCCGGGTGCTTCTGTCATCCTTACGCCACGCTGTGAACTAAACCGCTCCGGTATTCACCCGATACGCCGGGAGTCAGCGTCGCCGTCGTCGTCGAACGTATCCGAGTACTTATCGGCGTACTCCGCGTAATCCGGCTCGGCCGGTTCCAGCGGTTCGGCGCGCCTGTTCGAGGCGCGACCACCCGGGCCGGTGAGCTCGCGCTGCAGCGCCGTGTAGTCGGTTGCCGGGCTGAAATACTTCATGTCCCGAGCCTGTTTGGTAGCTTTTGCCTTTTGACGGCCGCGCCCCATGGCGTGACCCCCTTTGTGCGTCGATCCGGAGGTGGTCGCTGGGGCGCAAGGCCCAAGGCTACAGCGAGGCCCCGGAGTATTTGGTCAATTTGTCGTAACTATAGATTACATGCTTTCACCAGCTACCAGTGCGCGGACGCCCCCGGCCAGCGTGGCAGCGCCACCGGTGGAAGAATATCGGTAGAGTCAAAGCTTCATAAAGGTTGGTCCGATACAGGCCGACCGGCAGCGCACGAAGGTTGAGGAGGCCCGGGTTACCGCCATGAGTGACCAGGAACACCCGCTGACGCCGGATCCCGACAGCCGGGCCGCCACACCCGGGGGCGCGCCGCCCGTCAGGGACCGCACGCGTAGGCGTGCGCGATCGGGCGACCGCGCCGTTGCCCGCGGCAGCCGCCGCAACCGCCCGCCTGCCCTCGTCATCGCAGCAGCGACTCTCCTCCTGGTCGGTGCGGTGAGCTGGGCGATCTCCAACGGACTCGGATCCGGCAGCTCCGGCCCCGGACCCGCGATGATTACCGCTATCCCCACTGAAGCGGGCGCCGACGGATTGTTCGCCGACGGCGTCGACCCGGCGACACTCACCCCCGGTCAGTGTCTGCGGGACTTCGCCAATGACGATGCCACCGTCACGGTTGTCACCTGCACAACCCCGCACAACGCGCAGTTACTGGCTTCCGAGACGTTCGGCCCCGACGCGTCATTTCCCGGCCCCGCAGCGTTAAAAAAGCGGGTCGAGCTGGTCTGCGGGTCCGTCCAGGTGGACCCGGCAGCCGTCGACGCCCCCGGCTCGGTCAGCTTGGTCAACGTCAGGCCAACGGCCAACTCATGGAGCAAGGGCGACAGGCGCATCGACTGCTTCGCTGTCATGGCCGAGGGAAACACCATCAGCCGCAGCCTGCTGAAGGACTAGGCTGCGCTGAAGGACTAAGCAGCGGCGTCGGGTTCCTCCAGACGGCGGACGAGCAGGCCTTGCGCGCCTGCAGCGTCGCCGGTCGCCCGGTCCACCAGCACCGTAACCCCGTCGCTGATCTCCCCGGAGAGAATCCCGCGGGCAAGCCGATCCCCGATCTCGCGTTGGACCAGTCTGCGCAGCGGGCGGGCGCCGTACGCGGGGTCGAAGCCTGTCAGTGCCAGCCATTCGCTCGCGGCAGCGGTGACCCGCAAGGTGAGACGGCGGTCCTGGAGCCGGGCGGACAGAGCGGCGACCTGCAGCTCCACGATCCGCGAAAGTTCCTCCAGGCTCAGCGCGTCAAAGAGAATCACGTCGTCAAGCCGGTTCAGGAATTCGGGCCGGAAGTGAGCATTTACCATGCCCATGACGGCGCTGCGCCGGGCGTCATCGTCAAGGGACTGATCCACAAGGAACTGCGAACCGATATTGGAGGTCAGCACCAGGATCACATTGCGGAAGTCCACGGTACGGCCCTGCCCGTCGGTGAGCCGCCCGTCGTCGAGCACCTGGAGAAGAATGTCAAACACCTCGGGGTGCGCCTTCTCCACTTCATCGAGCAGGATTACGCTGTAGGGGCGGCGGCGGACAGCCTCAGTAAGCTGGCCGCCTTCCTCGTAGCCGACATAACCCGGAGGGGCTCCAACCAGCCGGGCGACCGAGTGCTTCTCGGAATACTCGGACATATCGATGCGCACCATGGCGCGTTCGTCATCGAAAAGGAACTCAGCCAGCGCTTTGGCCAGTTCCGTCTTGCCGACCCCGGTAGGTCCGAGGAACAGGAACGAACCCGTAGGACGGTCCGGGTCCGCCACACCCGCGCGGGCACGGCGTACAGCGTCGGACACTGAGGCCACCGCTTTGCGCTGCCCGATCAGCCGGGCACCGATAGCGCCTTCCATCTGGAGCAATTTCTGGCTTTCCGCCTGCAGCATCCGCCCGGCAGGAATGCCCGTCCACGCCGAAATCACCTCGGCGACATCAGTTGCGGTGACTTCCTCGGCGACCATCAACTCCGGACCGTCCGCGCCATCCACCGCGGAGGCCTGTTCCGCGGCCTGGGCGGCATCCAGCTCCCGCTGCAACTGGGGAATTTCGCCGTACATGATGCGCGAGGCTGTCTCGAGATCTCCATCGCGCTGCGCCCGGTCTGCCTGCGAGCGCAGCTCGTCCAGGGCCGCTTTCACGTCCCCGACGCGGTTCAGGCCGGCTTTCTCCGCCTCCCAGCGGGCGTTGAGGGCGGAGAGTTCCTCCTTTTTGTCCGCCATATCGGCGCGCAATGCGTCAAGTCGCGTGCGGGAGGGCTCGTCAGTTTCCTTCTCGAGAGCCAGCTCCTCCATCGTCAGCCGGTCGACCGCGCGGCGCAGCTGGTCAATTTCTTCGGGTGCGGAATCGATTTCCATGCGCAGCCTCGAGGCAGCTTCATCCACCAGGTCGATCGCCTTGTCAGGGAGTTGACGCCCGGTGATGTAGCGGTCCGAGAGCGTAGCTGCGGCGACGAGCGCCGAATCGGCGATGGACACCTTGTGATGGGCCTCGTAGCGGTTCTTAAGGCCGCGCAGGATCCCGATGGTGTCATCGACGGACGGTTCTCCCACATAGACCTGCTGGAACCGCCGTTCCAGTGCGGCGTCCTTCTCAATGTTCTGCCGGTACTCATCCAGAGTCGTGGCGCCGATCAGGCGCAGTTCCCCCCGGGCGAGCATGGGTTTGAGCATATTGCTGGCGTCCATCGAACCTTCCGACGCGCCGGCTCCCACGACGGTATGAAGTTCGTCGATAAAGGTGACAATTTCCCCGTCGGAGTTGCGGATATCCTCAAGTACCGCCTTGAGTCGCTCCTCGAACTCCCCACGGTACTTGGCCCCGGCAATCATCGACCCAAGATCGAGGCTGATCAGCGTCTTTCCGCGCAGCGACTCCGGCACGTCGCCTTCGACCATCCGCTGGGCGAGGCCTTCCACGACGGCCGTCTTCCCGACCCCCGGCTCCCCGATAAGGACCGGATTGTTCTTGGTCCGTCGGGACAAGACCTGCACCAGCCGCCGAATCTCCGCGTCGCGTCCGATCACGGGATCGAGCTTTCCAGCTTTCGCCAGCTCGGTCAGATCCACCCCGAACTTCTCCAGTGCCTGGAAGGTTCCTTCCGGATCCGCACTGGTCACTTTTCTGTTTCCGCGCAGGGCCGGCAGGGCTGCGGCCAATGCTTCCCGCGAGGCCCCGGCATCCCGCAGCGTCCCGCCGACGGCACCCGGATCGGCGGCGAGACCGAGCAGCAGGTGCTCGGTGGAGGCAAATGTGTCCCCCAGCGCATCTGCTTCCTGCCGCGCGGCGGTCAATGCCTGCAGCGCGGGACGGGAAAGCTGCGGTGGGGCCACCGCGGCACCGGACGAGGATGGCAACGCTTTGATCGCGGCGCTCGCCCGGACGCTGAGCTGCTCGGGATCAACTCCTACCGCCTTGAGCAGTGCGACCGCGACGCCGCCGCGCTGATCCAGCAATGCTTTGAGGATATGCGCCGGTTCGACCTGCGGATTGCCGGCCGTGGAGGCGTTCATGACGGCAGCTGAGAGTGCTTCCTGGGTTTTGGTCGTGAATTTCGTGTCCACGGATGCTTCCTTCTGTCTGGTTTTCCTGAGCATTCCCGGCAAAGCGCCTAAGTTGAGTGTACTACGCTCAATTCTTAAAAGCGGGATTGAACGACGCCACATTCGCCGACGGCGAAGCGGGCACTCATCCGGAACTCTCGCGCCCCTTGGACACCCAGTTCAAGCGGGCGCTGCGCTCCCCCACGACCAGGCTCGCAGCGGCGTCGAGCACGTCCAGGCTCGCCGCGGGCAACTCTAGCTCCAGCGCGGCGGCGTTCTCATCGATCCGCTCCGGGCGCCTCGTCCCGGGAATCGGAACCACGGGCAGTCCATAGCGCTGGCCCTGGGCTGCGAGCCAGGCGAGGGCCACCTGCGCCGGCGTCGAACGCGTCTGCGCCGCCACGGACTGCACGGCCTCCACTACCGCCACGTTGGCGTCGAGCGCGTCCGCGGCGAAGCGCGGAACAGTGTGGCGGAAATCGCCCGCCCCGAGGGTTGATGCGGTGACTGTTCCCGTAAGGAAGCCCCGCCCCAGCGGCGAATAGGGGACGAACCCGACCCCGAGCCGGGCGGCCATCGGAACCACCCTGGCTTCCACGTCCCGGCTCCAGATGGACCACTCGCTCTGCACTGCGGCGATCGGGTGGACCGCATGGGCGGCAGCCAGTTCCTCCGCCGTCACCTCCGAGAGGCCGAGATGGCGGACCTTACCTGCGGACACCAAGGCGGACATCGCTCCCACCGTCTCCTCGAGCGGGACGCGCGCGTCCCGCCGATGCAGGTAGTAGAGGTCGATCACGTCTGTCCCCAGCCGCCTTAAGCTTGCCTCGGCGGCTTCGCGCACATAGGCGGCATCGCCGCGGACGCCCGTGTAACCGTCGGTAGCATTGCCCTGGATACCGAATTTAGTCGCCAGCTGGATCTCGGCGCGGCGGTAGCGGAGCAGCTTGTGGAAAAGCTCTTCGTTGCGCCCGGCCCCGTAGACATCGGCGGTGTCCAGGAAGCTCACCCCGACGTCGACGGCGTGGTGGAGTGTGGCAAGCGCCTGCTCCTCACCCACACCGCCGTAAACCTCGGTCAGCGCCATCCCCCCGAAACCCTGGGCGCTGACGGTGAAGCCGGTACAGAGATCAATCCGAGCCATAGTCATGCAGCCCAGTATCCCCCGCCGCCACCGGCCCGGCGCAAGAGTCCCTGCACACCCGCCGCGCGGAACATGGGGGAATCAGTGGGCCATAATGGGCCCATGGCGACCTCCCGGAAACTGATTGCCCTGAGCTCCGCGCTCACCGCGGGTGTAGTGGCGCTGTCCCTGGCGGCCTGCGCGGACACCCGACCCAGCGCAGAGGAGGCCGCTCGCACCTTGGCGGCGGGCCTGGCCGCACGGGATGTGAGTGAGTCCGCCTTCACCTCCGCCAGTGCGGCGGACGTCACCGCCGAGCTGGCGGCTATCACCAAGGCGTTGGAGCCGCTGGCCCCCGCTGTCACGGTAAGCGCGGTGGAAGAGACCACGGACGACGCCGCCACGGCCACCCTGGACTTCCGTTGGGACCTCGACGAGTCCGACGCCGACTGGACCTATTCCACCGCTGCGCAGCTTCTGCGTGTCGAAGACCAATGGCAGGTCACGTGGGAGCCTTCGATCGTTGTCGATGGGCTGGCCAACGGGGAGGTCCTGGCTTCCGCCGTCGTTGATGCCGAGCGCGCTGAGATCCTCGGTGCGGACGGAGATGTCCTGGTCACTGCCCGTCCGGTCCTGCAGGTGGGATTGGATAAGACCCGCCTAGAAACGGATGAATTAGACGCTGCGGCACGGGACATGGCGGCGCTGGTGGATATCGATGCCGACCAGTACGCGGACCAGGTGGCCGGCGCTGGCGTCGACGCATTCGTCGTGGCGATCGTGCTGCGCGAGGACGGTTCGCGCACAATCACGGATGAGCAGATAAATGCCATTGCCGGCGGCCTCGCAACCCCCGGCACCCTCGAGCTGGGGCCCACCCGCACGTTTGCGCGCGAGCTGCTCGGCAGAGTGGGAGAACCCACCGCGGAGACGATTGCCGCATCCGACGGTGAACTTCTCGCCGGACAGACCACCGGCCTGTCCGGGCTGCAGCTGCAGTACAACGACCTGTTAGACGGAACACCGGGGCTAACCATCAACGCTGTCACCGGCCCCAATACCGGCACAGAAAGCGACACGGCCGGAGGCGTTGCGCGGGAACTGTTCAGCCGTGAGCCCGTCGACGGCAAACCGTTGGCGACAACGCTCAGCGTACAGCTGCAGTCCCTGGCCGAAGAGGTGCTCGCCGGGGAACCTTCAGCCGCCGCGATCGTGGCGATCCGCCCCAGCAGCGGAGCGATCCTCGCGGCCGCCAATGGACCGGGAAGCGACGGTTTGCAGACGGCGTTGCTCGGCCAGTACCCGCCAGGTTCGACGTTCAAGGTCGCTACCAGTCTCGCCTTGATCCGCCAGGGTTTCACCCCGGAGACCAGCACGGACTGCGCTGTGGAAGTAACTGTGGACGGCCGACGCTTCAACAACGCCAGCACCTACCCTGCGCAGTTCATCGGGAAAATACCCTTGCTCCAGACGTTCGCCCAGTCCTGCAACACGGGCTTTATCGCCGCCCGCGAAAAAATTTCGCAGCAGGAGCTGGCCGCCGCGGCAGCTGACCTCGGTATCGGGGTGGAAACGCCTATAGGCCTGCCCGCCTACTTCGGGTCCGTTCCAGCGCAGGCCGACGGCACAGCGCATGCGGCGGCAATGATCGGCCAGGGACAGGTGCTCGTGTCGCCGCTGGCGCTGGCGACGATGGCCGCCAGCGTCGGGGCGGGCGAACGTGTAGCACCATCGCTGCTGGCCGACTCCGTGCCGGGCAGTGCCATCGTGGGAGCGGCGCCGGAGCCAGGGAATCTCACCGCGGAGGAAGCCGCCACGCTACGTGAGCTGATGGGCGCTGTCGTCGCCGAGGGCGGAGCGAATCTGCTGGCCGATGTTCCCGGCGAACCGGTGCTCGCAAAGACAGGTACCGCGGAGTTCGGCAGTGATGACCCGCCGCGCACGCACGCGTGGATCATAGCCCTCCAGGGCGACCTCGCGGTGGCAGTTTTCGTGGAAGAGGGCGAACTCGGCTCAACGTCCGGCGGTCCCCTCATGGAAGCCTTCCTGCGCGGCGCTGCCAGCTAGCCCGGCGGTTGCCCCACTCCTCCGCGCGACACGTCCACGCCCGAGGTCATCTGCGCGTCAGCGAACCTGCGCGTACCAGCTACCGCGGCTCGGAACGATCACCTTGCCCAGGGGCATCAGCGAGACCGGAATGAGCTTCAGGTTCGCGATGCCCAGCGGAATTCCGATGATGCTCAGGAACATCGGAATTGCCGTGAGGACATGGCCGATAGCAATCCAAATTCCGGCTACCAGCACCCAGATGACATTCCCGACCGTCGAGAGGAAGTATCCCTGACCGCCGCGATCTACCACTGTTCGCCCGAAGGGCCATAGCGCGTACATGCCGATCCGAAAGGACGCAATGCCGAACGGGATGGTGATGATCAGCAGGAAGCAAATGATTCCCGCCGCGAAATAGCCTAGCGCGAGCCAGATTCCACCGAAGAGTAACCAAATAATGTTCAGCAGTGTGTTCATAGAGCCATTGTGTACCTAACGCAGTCTGCCCCGCACATCCTGGCGGAGTGCGGGGCAGCGCCCGGCCGGAAGTTCCCGGCGGGATGTGCGGTGGCTAGCGGGTGCGTCGGTCGTTCGACGCCGGCGCGCTGGCCCGGCGGGAACCGCCGGCGCGCCGTGCTCCCGCGGAGCGTCCGGCCGCGGCCGGAGCGTGGTTCCGCTCACCGCCGGCGGTGGACGTTCCATGCGCCGCACGGTGAGGCGCGACATCGGCAGTGCGCTGCCCACCAGCAGCACGTTGTCCGCCAGCAGTACGTTGTCCGCCAGCGCTGCGTTGCCCGCCGACCGAGGATGCCGCGCCCGAGTCCGCGCCGAAGCGGGGTGCCTGCGGCTGGTCTTTGCGCCGGTCCGCGCGGTTGCCTTGCGTTTCGGACGCAACGCGTCCGCGTCCACCGCGACCGCCGCGACCGCCCACTGCTGGAGCCGCCGATCCACGGCGTGCACGCTTGCGTTCCGCGTTGGCGCCGGTGGAGGTTCCTCCGCCGCGCTGGACTTCCCGCTGCGCTAGGAGCGCGGCGCGGGTGCGGGGATCAATTTTCTCGGCGACGTCGCCGATGAGCTTGCCGACCAGAGGTGAGGTGGCCTTCACGGTCTCGAACGCTACGTCCACACCAGCTGCCCGCATCAGTTTCTGCACTTCGGACTTCTGCTCGGGCAACGTAATCGTGACCACGGTTCCCGAGGACCCGGCGCGTGCTGTACGGCCCGAACGGTGCAGATAGGCCTTGTGTTCGGTGGGTGGGTCGACATGGACTACCAGTTCGACGTCGTCAACGTGGACCCCGCGCGCAGCGACATCGGTGGCGACTAGGACGCGCACGTCGCCACAGGAAAATTCGGCGAGGTTGCGGTCCCGGGCATTCTGCGAAAGGTTCCCGTGCAGGTCCACAGCGGGGATTCCCGCATCCGTCAGCGTCTTGGCCAGTTTGCGGGCGTGGTGCTTGGTCCGCATGAACAGCAGCCGGCGGCCGGTGCCGGAGGCCAGCTGCACGATCAGCTGCTTCTTCTGGGTCTGATCGCCCACCATCAGTACGTGATGCTCCATAGTGGTCACCGCTGCCTGCGGGTCGTCCACCGAGTGGGTGACCGGCTTGGAGAGATAACGGTTCACGAGCTTATCCACGCCATTGTCCAGCGTGGCGGAGAACAGCAGTCGCTGGCCTTCGGTAGGGGTGGTATCCATGATCTTCTTCACAATCGGAAGGAAACCCAGATCCGCCATGTGGTCCGCTTCGTCAAGGATCGTGATTTCCACCGACTCGAGGGTGATGATCTTCTGCCGCATCAGGTCCTCCAGGCGTCCCGGGCAGGCGATGACGATATCCACACCGGCGCGCAGCGCCTTCTCCTGGCGCTGCTGGGACACTCCACCGTAGATCACCGTTGTGTTGAGTCCCAGTTCATGGGCCAACGGTTCGACAGTGTTGTTGATCTGGGTGGCAAGCTCCCGGGTGGGGGCGAGGATCAGGGCCAGCGGGCGCCCGGGCTTGCGGCGGTATGCGGCTTCCTGTTCGGCCAGCCGCGAGACCATCGGGAGGGCAAACGCGAGGGTTTTACCGGACCCGGTACGGCCGCGGCCGAGCACGTCCCGGCCCGCAAGGGTGTCCGGGAGGGTCTTGACCTGGATGGGAAACGGTTCGGTGATTCCCTGGGCGGTGAGGTTGTTCACAAGGGCCTTGGGCACACCGAGGGCAGCAAAAGTGGTCATGTTCGGGTAGGAACTTTCTTCTCATTTTCCCCGGCTCCGGTTGGCGCAGGGGTTCGCCGAAGAAAAGTCAGACAGTGTCCACCGCGCTCACAAAGCTGGGAGCAAAATGCGGGACAAAAGAATGCGCTCAATCGACGCAGGCTACGCTGTGTTCCGACCGTTTGAGGCGTCCGGATGCGCAGGCAAGTTACCTCAGCGTATCAGCAGTCGTTCCGGATGCCGATTCGGGGCTGGCGGCAAGGGTGTCAGACTTCCCAACAGTTACTCTGCGCATCGATGCCCCGAAACCAGTGAAGATTAACCATCTAGGCTGGAACCATCATGGAAAACGTGTCTCCAACTTCCCCGTCCGTTGTCCCCACTGAGCAGCGTCACCGTAGCCAGCCCGTGTCCTTCGTGCGGCGCGGATCGAGATTGCAGGGTCGACGCCGCGAGGCCTGGGATGAACTGGCCGCGCAATATCTGATCGACCTTCCGCGGATCGCCGCGGATACCTCCGTGGACGCCAGCTACCGGTTCGACGCCGCCGTAGCCTATGGCCGTTCGGCGCCCCTGGTGGTGGAAATCGGCTCCGGCCTCGGGGAAGCTATCACCCACGCCGCACAGCAGGAACCCGACCGGAACTATCTGGCCCTGGAGGTCTACCGCCCAGGACTTGCGCAGACAATGCTGCGCATCAGCCAGCACTCCCTGCCTCACGTGAGAGTCGCCCAGGTCAATGCGCCGGAGGCTCTGGCAACCATGCTGCCCGCCGGATCGGTGAGTGAACTGTGGGTGTATTTCCCGGACCCCTGGCACAAAGCACGCCACCACAAGCGTCGGCTGGTGAAAGAAAGTTTCGTCGACCTCGCGGCCCGGGTGCTTGTCCCGGGAGGAACGCTGCGCCTCGCCACCGACTGGTCGGACTATGCGGTGCAAATGCGCGCAGTGCTGGACGACTCGGCGCACTTCGACAATACCCATGCCGGTGAACGGACCGGCGCGGAGAGTCCACTCACCCAAGTATGGGACAGCGGCGTGGAGCAAGTGGTTGGAGGTGCGCCGGTCAGGGAGGGCAAAGACCCGGTCAGCACCGGCAACACGAGCGTCAATGAGGGCGTGGATCTCCGCGGCGGCTGGGCTCCTCGCCATGACGGCCGACCGTTGACCAGTTTCGAGCAGAAGGCGATCGAGGCCGGCCGGATGATCTTCGACCTGACGTACCTGCGGACCCAGCCGCGGGAGTGAATGACACCATCCCGTTCAGCGGGCATCCCAAGGGCAGCCGGCAGTACCGCCGGATGCTTCTGGCTCTCATGTTCGCCGGCGTCGCGACCTTCGCGCAGTTGTACTCCGTGCAGGGGGTGCTTCCTGGCCTCGCCCGGGATTTCCGGGTGTCCGCGGCGGAAGCATCCTTGGCCGTCTCGGCCGCGACGCTCGGGCTCGCACTCGCGGTCATCCCGTGGTCGTGGGTGGCCGACCGCGCCGGGCGCAAACGCACGATGGTCCGGGCGATCAGCGCCGCCGTCGTCCTGGGGTTTCTGGTCTCCTTCGCTCCGACGTTCGAAGCCCTGCTCGCCCTGCGCTTCGCCGAGGGCGTGGCGCTGGGCGGCATCCCGGCAGTGGCGCTGGTCTACCTCCACGAGGAGGTGCAGAAACTACATGCCGCAGTCGCTGCCGGGACGTACGTGGCCGGAACGACCCTCGGAGGCCTGGCTGGGCGGCTGCTGGCCGGACCCATCGGCGGTGTCTTCGACTGGCGCGCAGGGGTCCTCAGCGTGAGCCTGATGGCCGCTGTCTCCGCCGCCGCGTTTGTTGTGCTGGCACCGTCTCCGCGCGGATTCGACCCCCAGGTTCCGGGCCAGGGCCCATCCCTGGCGAAAAGGATCGCGGCGAATCTGCGCCCGCTGCGGCTGTGGGCCTTGTACGCGCAGGGCTTTCTGTTGATGGGCGGCTTCGTCGCGGTCTATAACTACCTCGGGTTCCGTCTCGAACTGCCGCCGTTCCTGCTGCCGCAATCGGTATCCAGCCTGCTGTTCTTGGCGTACCTTTCCGGGACGGCCAGTTCCCGCCTGGCTGGCGAATTCACGCTCCGATTCGG
>DGBL01000017.1:12039-12296 GCA_002384315.1 Micrococcaceae bacterium UBA4005
CGTTGGCGGAGGTGGGACGGGGACAGGCTTCCGGGCTTTACAACTTCTTCTACTACGCCGGCTCAAGCGTGTTGGGCTGGGCCGGAGGCCTGTTCTTCGTGCGCAACGGATGGACCGGCGTTGCGCTGTTCGCCGTCGGCCTCGCCGTCCTGGCTGCCGTGCTGGCGGTCGCCGCCCTGCGCTCGGCCCCTGGCGCCTGGGCGCAGCGGGCCACTTAACGCGGGCTGTTGGCGGATCCGTTACGGGCGGGGCTGCCA
>DGBL01000078.1:0-305 GCA_002384315.1 Micrococcaceae bacterium UBA4005
AGCCGGTTCCACGGGTGCCCGCGATGAATCCCGGGCTTTCACACGACAAGGCCCCCAGCCATGAAGTGTCCGTTCTGCGGCCATTCCGAGACTCAGGTCGTCGAGACCCGGATCTCGGAGGACGGGGACTTCATCCGCAGACGCCGCCAGTGCAGCGACTGCGACAAGCGCTTCACCACCTACGAGCGACCGGACGTCAATTTCCCGTCCATCGTCAAGAAGGACGGCCGGCGGATCGACTACGAGCGGTCCAAGCTGCTGGCGTCGATGCAGCTGGCCCTGCGCAAGCGCCCGGTCAGCACCGA
>DGBL01000078.1:405-3035 GCA_002384315.1 Micrococcaceae bacterium UBA4005
TACCGCAGCTTCGAGGACATCGACGAATTCAAGACCCTCGTGGACGAGGTGCGCCGCTAGACAGACCCTGGACAAGCGGTTGGCCGGGGTGCAATCCGGCTCCCATCGAGACAGCCGGTCGTTCCTCCTAGACAAGCGGTCACCGGACCGATTGCGGGCGCAAGAACATTTTTCTAGACTCAGGGCATGGATACCCATTGCCCAACATCGTCCCTGCCACCCTGTCCTCCTTGTCTGGCCCGGTCTGGCCAGGCGGGCTTCTCCATCCTGGAGGTGCTGATCGCCCTCGTGATCCTCAGCTTTGGCCTCCTGGGTGCGGTGGGCATGCAGGTCACCGCCTTGCAGGCCAGCAAGGAGGCGCGCAACCAGGCGACCGCCACATCGTTCGCCCGCGAGCTGGCAGAGAGAATGCGCGGGAACCATAGCGTTGCGATCAAGACGACTGCTGCCGAGAACCCCTACCTTCTGGACGTCACGCTCGCGCCGAATGCGACCATCGCAACGCCTGCCGTGAACTGCTTCACGGGCAGTTGCGCCGTCGCCAAGGACGCCGCCACCTGGGACGCCGCCGAATGGCAAGGGCGCGTGCGGGATGCGCTGCCGTCCCCGAGGGTGAAAGTGTGCTTCGACCAGACGCCGTTCGACGCCGCCGGTAAACCGCGCTGGGACTGCACCGACACCGGGGACATTGCCGTCCTGAAGATGAGCTGGACCCGCAAGAACACCGCCGGAACCCTCGAGTTCAGCAGCAACGCCGTTCCCACGGTCGTGGTCCCCCTCACCGCAGGAAGCTCGGAATGACATCGCACAAGATTCACGTCGCGCCCGGACAGGGCGGCCTGACCCTCATCGAGCTGCTGGTTGCGCTGGTCACCGGCCTGCTGGTGGTCTTGCTGGCCACCGCATCGTTGCTGGTGGGGCAGCAGGGCTTTCGCAGCGTCGACACCACCACGGAAATGCGGGACCGCGAACGTTTCGCCGTGGAACTCATCGGGCGCCTCATACTCCAGGCGGGCTACCAGGACCTGGGCTCCTCTGCGGCCCCGGTTCGCGCCACCGCCCAGGCGCTGGGCCTGGATCCCGAGCCGGACATCTATGGCTGGAACAACGCCGTCTTCAAGCAGCCGGCCAATCTGGTGCTGAGCACGACCACCGACATCGCCAGCGGCAACCGCCCCGGCAACTGCACGGTCAGCGACACCTCCTGCCTCAACGGCAGCGATGTGCTGGTGATCCGGTTCCAGGGGGTCAGCTCCCCCACCAACGCGACCGTGGCGGACAACACGATGATCAACTGCATGGGCCAGGGCGAACGGGCTCCCGCCAGTGCCGACCTCAACAACCGGGCCCTGAGCATGTTCCATGTGACGCGGGGTGGCACCGGCGAGCCCGCCTTGTCCTGCTCCTACTACAACTTCGAAACCGGCAACTGGGCCGGGCCCACGCCCATGATCGAAGGCGTCGAGTCCTTCCAGCTGCTCTACGGAACCGACAACGTCACGCCGGGCACCGCTCCCGGTGCCGCGGGCGACACCATCGCGGACCGCTGGCTGCGGGCGGACCAGCTCACCGTGGCCGGCAACGTCGCCGCCACCCGGGAAAACTGGCGTCGCGTCCGGGCGGTCCGGGTCGGGCTCGTCTTCCGCGGCGCCACCGGCTCCGCGCCCCAGGCGATTGCGGCCACCCTCTCCCCCCTGGGCGCGCTGTACGTCAGCGCCAGCGATGCCGGCAGTAGCCTGAGCGTCCCGGCCGACAACCGCCTGCGGGCCCAGACCGCATTCACGGTGCACCTGCGCAACGACCTGACACTCCGATGAACAAGCCCAACGCATCCCCCCAGGCCGGGCTGCCCGCATGCACCGTGCGGCAGCAAAAGGGTTTCTCCCTGGTCACCACGCTCATCCTGGTCATCGTGGTTACGATCCTGGGCATCAGCGCCAGCCAGATTGTCCTGATGTCCGAAAAGGCCACCCGCTTCGACCGCGACGCGCAGATTGCCTTCCAGGCGGCGGAAGCCGCCCTCCTCGACGCCGAGTTCGACATCCGGGGCCCCAACACCTCGGCCAACCAGCGGCTCGCACGCTTCAGCGCCACCTCCACCGCGGGCTTTGAGGACGGGTGTGGAACCGGCACGGCCAAGGGCCTGTGCGCACCCGCCCCCGATGGCCAGAAGCCCGTGTGGTACAGCGTGGACTTCACCGACGATTCCGCCAACGCGAAAACGGTGGGCTTCGGGGACTTCACCGGCCGCACCTTCGCCTCGGGCAGCACCGGCGTGCGGCCGGAAATGCCGCCCCGCTACATCATCGAGGTGATCCCGGACACCTCCAGCGGCAGCAACGCCGGCACCCCGAAAACCCTCTTCCGTGTCACCGCCATGGGTTTTGGCCCTCGCAAGGAAACGCAGGCGGTCCTGCAGATGATCTTTAGAAAAGAGTGAAGAAGATGAAACCCTTTCCCCTTTCTCTTCGCAAGCTGCGCACCCGCTCGTTCAAGCCCTGGGGCTGGCGCCTGGGCCTCGTTGCCGGAGCGTCGGTCCTGACGGTGGGGGTGGTCATGAGCCAGACCACGCTGCCGCCCGAGGTCTTCCTGCCTGCCGAACCGCTGTACATGAACGGCGCCAAGACCAA
>DGBL01000118.1:0-14325 GCA_002384315.1 Micrococcaceae bacterium UBA4005
CGTTACGGCTGTCGTTACGGTCGTCATCGCGGTCATTGCGTGAACGTCCGCGTTCGCGGCGTTCGTTGCCCTGTCCGCCGTTGCCCTGGTCGCTGTTCTGCGCGTCCCGGCCCGAATCGTTCTGCTGCGTGGCGGGAGCGTTATCCCCACCCTGGGTGTCCGGGCGCTCCTCGCCGCGGCGTCCGCGCCGGTTTCGCTGTCCGCGTCCGTCCCGCTCGCCGCGCTCGGGCGATCCGTCCGGAGCACTGGCCGCGGAAGTTTCCACCGTTGGCTGATTCACAACGGCGTTCCCGTTACTGCCGGCTGTATCGCTGCCGGTTTCCGGGGCTGGCACAGAGACGACTCCGTCGCTGCCTGCGCGGCGGTTGCGATTGCGGGTACGGGGAGCACGCTCGACTGGCTGCCCCTCGAGAGGCTCTGCCGGGCTGGCCGTGGGCGCGGGCTGCTCGGTTACGGACTGGGCGGCCTTGGCTGGGCGGTCCGCTACAGCGGATCCGCGCTGATGGTCCGAAATGGCCGAGACCAGATCGCTTTTGCGCATCCTGGAGCCGCCGGTAATACCCAGCTGGCCCGCAAGAGCCTGGAGCTGGGCGAGCTTGAGGCCCGCAAGGCCGCTGCTCTTTGAAGCTGTTGCGCCGTTGGATTCAGCGCTGGATTTGTCCACACCTGATAACAGGTCAGTGGTTACAGTCACGAAGGATCCTTCCCCCTCGTCGGGCGGCCGCCTGAAAGGCGTGCCGCGTTGGTTAGCCCCGTTACCGCTCACGATGGGCAAACGGGGTTCGACGTCACCGGAAGCTCTCCGGCGTTGCCGACTTTACTGAAAGCCTTGGGATATCTGCGTGCGACTGGCCTCATAGCCCTGAAGCACAACAATTATTTGGGAGGCTACACCTGAGATTGTGCTACTGCTGAAATTTTTGCAGTGTCATGGCGGCCCATAGACAGGACGGCCGACTCAACAGAAGCACGCATCAGAACCATTCAAACGGTTCCTACCTTTGGTGCACTTCCACCTTAGCACCCTCGCGGGCCACCTCGAGTCTGCAAACACGCCAGGAACCGTTGCCGCAACTATCCGCGGTCAGGCCTGCGAGCGCATCCAGCGCCCGGCGGGCCTCCTGCTCGCCACCGACGAGCGTCATCAGGGTAGGTCCGGCGCCCGAGATGACCGAGGCAAAGCCAAGATCGCGCATCGCGTGCATGATTGCCGCGCTCGGGGCCATTGCCTGCGCACGGTGTTCCTGGTGCAGGAAATCGCGGGTAGCTGGTAGGAGCAGGCCCGGGTCGCTGGTCAGTGCATGGAGCAGCAGCGCCGCGCGTCCGGAGTTCGCAGCAGCGTCACGGTGCGCCACGACCGCTGGCAAGAGCGACCGCGCAGTCGCCGTCGACAGTTCGCCCGCAGGGATGGCCGCGATCGGAATAATGTCGGGGTGAACCTTCACCCGCACGCTCCGGTAGGTTCCGCCGGTGTCCCAGGATATGGCGAGGGAACCGAGCAGCGCCGGGGCGACATTATCGGGATGGCCCTCCAGTTCGGAGCACCATTGGAGCAGCCCGGGCAGGTCGAGCTGATCTGCGGACGGGACCAGCGCATTAGCGGCCAACACGCCGGACACAATGGCCGCCGCCGATGAACCCAGGCCACGCCCGTGAGGAATCACATTGACGGTGTCCAGTTCCAGTCCGGGGCTCGCCCAGCCCAGTTTTTCCAGCGTCTCAAGCACGGACCGCGCGACCAGGTGGGTATGGTCATCTGGCAGCGCCTCAACTCCCTCCCCGGAGGCGTTCACCACAGTTGAGCCGGTGTCCGCCGTCCGGACCAGAATCGAGTCGTAGAGCCCGAGAGCCAGTCCCATGCTGTCGAATCCTGGACCGAGGTTCGCGCTCGTGGCGGGCACGCGCACGTTCACCTCGAGCCCGGCGCCAAGCAGCGGCAAGACGTTGGGTGCGGTGCCCTTCCCAGCGAATCCTTCCTCCAACACCGGATGCTCAGGCATGCGCCGCAGCGGAGGATTCGCTGCCTTCCAGGCCCAGTGCGGCGGCGACGCTGACGACGTCGAACTCCACCTTGGTGGGCTCGACATCGGATCCGTCCGCGGTACGCAACGCCCACTGGGGATCCTTGAGCCCGTGCCCGGTGACCGTTATGACTATGGTCTTACCCGCAGGCACCTGACCCTGCGCATGCTTCTTGAGCAAACCGGCGACGCCCGCCGCGGACGCTGGCTCCACAAATACACCTTCACGCGCGGACAGCCAACGGTGCGCCTCGAGGATTTCCTCATCGGTCACAGCTTCGATCAGTCCGCCTGATTCGTCGCGCGCGGCGATTGCCAGATCCCAGGACGCGGGGTTGCCGATACGGATCGCGGTGGCGATCGTGTCCGGCTCAGTCACCGGGTGCCCTTTGACCAGTGGTGAAGCGCCTTCGGCCTGGAATCCCCACATGATCGGTCGACGGGTGGACACCGCCGGAATCTCACCTGCGGTTTCCGAGGAGTAGGGCGCGGCATATTCCGTGTAGCCCTTCCAATAGGCGCTGATGTTTCCCGCGTTGCCCACCGGCAGGAGGTGGTAGTCAGGGGCGTCGCCGAGCGAATCGACGACCTCGAACGCAGCTGTTTTCTGCCCTTCGAGGCGGGCGGGGTTCACTGAATTGACCAGGAAGACCGGGTAGGCCTCGGCTAATTTCCTGGCGACATCGAGGCAGTTGTCAAAATTGCCGTTCACCTGCAGTAACTGCGCACCGTGCGCGATCGCCTGGCTCAGCTTTCCCATCGAGATCTTGCCGTCCGGAACCAAAACCGCGCAGGTGATTCCCGCTTGGGTGGCGTACGCTGCCGCGGATGCGGACGTATTTCCGGTCGACGCGCAGACCACTGCTTTCGCTCCGGCCGCGACGGCCGCGGTCATCGCCATGGTCATCCCCCGGTCCTTGAACGAACCGGTGGGGTTCATGCCCTCCACCTTCAGGTATACGGAGCACCCGGTGAGTTCGGAGAGCGCCTTCGCCGGGACGAGCGGCGTTCCGCCCTCGCCCAGGGTGATGACCTCGGTGCTTTCGGAAACCGGTAGGCGTTCGGCGTATTCACGGATGACGCCCTGCCACTGATGGGCCACTTAGACTCCCTCTACTCGAAGAACGGACGTCACCGAATGGATGACGTCAAGGTCGGCGACCTGTTTGACTGTCGCGTCGAGGGAAGCCTCGACGGCCCGGTGCGTGACGATGCGCAGGTCCGCGGTTGCCGACCCGTCGTCGGTCTGGTTGATCTGCTGGCTCATCGTCTCGATAGATACGCCATTGTTGGAAAATATCTGCGCAATCCGCGCGAGCACTCCCGGCTGGTCCTTGACCTTCAATCCTATGCAGTAGCTCGTGCTCACGGTATCGATACCCAGGGCCGGGACGTGGCCGGTGGTCGTCTCGGTGCGCCCGGGCCCACCCAGGACGAGGCGCCGGGCTGCGCTGACAACATCGCCGAGCACCGCCGAAGCGGTGGGCGTTCCCCCTGCCCCCTGCCCGTAGAACATCAGCTCCCCGGCGTTCTCCGCCTCAACGAAAACCGCGTTGAAGGCGCCGTGCACAGCCGCCAGCGGATGGGTGCGGGGAATGAGTGTCGGATGGACGCGCACGCTCACGCCGTCGTCGCCGGCCTGGTCCTGCAGCAGTTCGGCGATTGCCAGAAGTTTGATGACGTATCCATCGGCTCGGGCGGCGGCGATGTCCTGCGCGGTAATCGAGGTGATTCCCTCGCAGTGCACATTTTCCAGTGCGAAGCGGGTGTGGAAGGAGAGGGAGGCGAGGATCGCTGCTTTGGACGCGGCGTCATGACCCTCGATGTCGGCGGTGGGGTCTGCTTCGGCGTAGCCGAGATCCTGGGCTGCTGCGAGCGCGTCCGCGAACTGGGCGCCGGTCGAGTCCATCTGGTCGAGGATGTAGTTCGTGGTGCCGTTGACAATTCCCAGCACGCGCGTAATGCGGTCCCCCGCCAGGCTGTCCCGGATCGGGCGCAGGATCGGAATCGCCCCGGCCACCGCGGCCTCGTAGCACAGCTCGACGCCGGCAGCGTCCGCTTTCTCGTACAAGGCTGGTCCGTCCTGGGCGAGCAACGCCTTGTTACCGGTGACGACGGTGGCTCCGTGTCCGATCGCACGCAGGATCAGCGTGCGGGCCGGCTCGAATCCGCCCATCAGTTCGATGACAATATCCGCGTCTTCGACCAGCGCCTGCGCATCAAGAGTGAAAAGCTCCCGCGGAAGGTCCACATCCCGCGGGGCATCCAGGGTCCGCACCGCGATTCCGGTCAGTTCAAGCCGGGCGCCAACCCGTGCCTGCAGGGACTGGGCGTCTTCGAGCAGTATCCGCGCTACCTGCGAGCCCACGTTGCCGCAGCCCAGCAGGGCCACGCGTAGGGCAGGGACAGCAGGGGTTGCAAAGGTGTTCATACGTAGGCTCAGGCTCCTGGTATCAGTGTGCTTGTCGTGTGCATTCAATCACCGGCGCGCGGGACGTCACGTGCCAGCAGGTCCTCTTCCGACTCACCCCGAACGATCAGGCGGGCATGCCCGTCCGAGACGGCGACGACGGGAGGACGGGCGATGTAGTTGTAGTTGCTCGAGAGCACCCAACAGTATGCTCCAGTGGCTGGCACAGCGAGCAGGTCCCCGCCCTGGGTGTCCCCGGGAAGAAAGACGTCCCTGACCACAATGTCACCGCTTTCGCAGTGCTTGCCAACCACGCGACTCAATACCGGCTCCGCCGCGGAGCTCCGGGACGCGAGAACAGCCGAATAATCCGCGTCATAGAGCACCGGACGAGCATTGTCGCTCATTCCTCCGTCCACCGACACATAGCGGCGCGGGTACGTAACGGAAGCTTCGCCGTCGGCTGTGTCCATGTCCACGTTGACCGTTTTCACCACGCCAGCCGTGTACAGGGTAAAGGTGGTCGGTCCGACGATGGCCCGGCCCGGCTCGATGGAAATGCGCGGGACCGTGAGCTTGAGCTCCGCGCAGGCCGAGCCGACGACGGCGGCCATCGCCGCGGCTATCTCGGCTGCCGGGCGTGGCTCGTCCGCCTCGGTATAGGCGATACCGTAGCCGCCGCCGAGATCGAGCTCGGGAAGTTCGATGCCGTGCCGGTCCCGCATCCTGGCAAGGAATTCCAGCAGTCGGCGCGCTGCGAGAGCGAATCCGTCGGGCTCGAAAATTTGCGAACCGATGTGGCAGTGGACGCCAAGCAAGTTAATGCCCTGGCGTTGCAGGGCGACGGCAACCGCCGCGTCGGCAGGCGCGATACTGGCGAGGGCGCCCGTGGCTGATCCGCCGTCGTCGGCGACTGAAGAGCCGTTCGAATCCCCGGCCAGGGCCGGGTTCGTGTTGCCTGCGAGCGAGAGCCCGAATTTCTGGTCCTCATGCGCTGTCGCAATGAAATCGTGGGTATTGGCGTGCACGCCCGGCGTGACGCGCAGCATCACGTTCGCCCGGACGCCGCGCTGCTCAGCCATTGCGGCGAGCAGCTCCAGTTCCTGGAGCGAATCGACGATGATCCGGCCCAACCCCAGGTCCAACGCCCGGGTAAGTTCAGCCACAGATTTGTTATTCCCATGCAGGGCGAGGCGCTCGGCGGGCACACCAGCGCGCATTGCCACCGCGAGCTCGCCGCCGGAGCTCGTGTCGAGGTTCAGTCCCTCCTCGACCACCCAATGGGCCACCTCGGTACACAGGAAGGATTTTCCGGCGTAGTAGACGTCCACTCCCCCGCAGAGATCGGCGAACGCCGCATTGAAGGCATCCCGGAACTCCGCAGCCCGCGCGCGGAAATCCGCTTCGGAGACGACGAACAACGGCGTGCCGAACTGCCGCGCCAGCTCCGCCACGTCCACGCCGTCGACCTCTAGCACGCCGTCAACCCTCCGAACATTGCCGGCCCACAGCCGGGGCTGGAGCTGGTTGATGTCTTCGGGCAGGCTCAGCCAGTCCGGCGCCAGGGGCGACTTCACCGCGCCCGTGCTCACATCCGCTCCGGCGCAGATACACCCAGCAAGTCCAGGCCATTGGCGAGCACCTGGGTGGTGGCGTCGTTGAGCCAGAGTCGGGTCCGGTTAATATCCGTCACGGCTTCGTCCCCCGTCGGGGTCACCCGGCAGGCGTCATACCAGCTGTGGTAAGCCCCGGCAATGACTTCGAGGTGCCGCGCCACCCGATGAGGTTCCCGGAACTTCGCGGCCTGGGCTACGACGGACGGGTACGACCCCAGATGGGCCAGCAGCTCGCCGTCGGCTGGCTGGTCCAGCCCCGCTGCCACAAAGGCCGAGCGGTCGACGCCGGCAGCCTGGGCGTTGCGCGCCACGGCACAGGTGCGGGCGTGGGCGTACTGGACGTAGAAGACAGGGTTCTCGTTGGTGTTCTTGCGCAGCAGTTCCGGCTCAATCGACATCGCCGAGTCCGCTGGCGAGCGCCCGAGCGAATAGCGCAGTGCGTCCGCGCCGAGCCAGTCCAGCAGATCCCGCAGTTCAATAATGTTGCCGGCCCGTTTCGATAACCGCGCACCGTTGACGGAGACCATCTGGCCGATCAGCACCTCGATATTGGCCTCCATATCGTCACCGGCACAGGCGGCGATGGCCTTGAGTCGACCGATATAGCCGTGGTGGTCGGCTCCCAGCAGGTAGATTTTCTCCGTGAATCCGCGGTCTTTTTTGGCGAGGTAGTACGCGGCGTCCGAGGCAAAATATGTGGGTTCACCGTTGGCACGGATGAGGACGCGGTCCTTGTCGTCGCCGAAGTCGGTGGTGCGCAGCCACACTGCGCCGTCCTCGTCGTACACATGGCCCTGGACGCGCAGCCGCTCAACGGCCTGCTCCACCGCTCCGCTGGAGTGGAGCGCCGACTCAGAAAAAAAGACGTCGAAGTGCACGCCGAAGGAGGCAAGGGTTTCCTTGATGTCCGCCATCTGGGCCTCGTAGGCCAGCGCCCGGACAACCGGCAGGGCCTGATCGCCCGGAAGGCTTTCCAGTTCCGGCCGGAGCCTGACGGCGGCGCGCCCCAGCTCGGCGATGTACTCACCTGGGTACCCGCCCTCCGGGGTTGGGTTGCCCTTGATCGAAGCCAGCACAGAGGCCGCGAAGTTTTCCATCTGGGAGCCTGCGTCGTTGATGTAGTACTCAGCAGTCACGGCGGCGGAACTGGCGCGCAAAACCCGGGCCAGCGAATCCCCTAGCGCGGCCCACCGGGTGTGCGCCAGGTGCAGCGGTCCGGTGGGGTTCGCCGAGACAAATTCCAGGTTGATGGTTCGTCCGGCCAGGGTGTCATTCGTCCCGTAGGCGCGGCCGGCGTTCACGATACTGCGCGCGAGTTCCCCCGCGGCGCCAGCATCGAGGGTGATGTTGAGGAAGCCCGGACCGGCGATATCCACAGCGCTGACACCTGTGATCTTCCCCAGCCTGGCAGCGAGGATTTCCGCGAACTGGCGCGGGTTCATGCCCGCCTTCTTGCCCAGCTGCAGGGCAATGTTCGTAGCCCAGTCCCCGTGCTCGCGGTTCCGCGGCCGTTCCACGCGGACCTCGGCCGGTAATTCGACGGCGAAGTCGCCGGAGGCAACAGCGTCCTCCAAGCAGGCAGATACGGCGGAGGAGAGTTCTTCAGGAGTCACCCGTCAAGCATAACGGCGAGGCTGGGTGCTCCTGTTGTCCGCGCCGAACGGGCAAAGGGAGACCCGCGCCACATCCAAACGGACAGGCGCAACGAATGAACAGCAGCTAGGTTGTATCCCAAGGTTCCTATCCGGGCACGAACGGCCACCGATTTCAAGGAGAATCCCCGTGAATCAGCGTCAGGTTCCACCTCTGCGGACGTGCTGCACGGTGTCGGTCCCGCACCAGGTTATGACCGCCCTCGCGGCGGCCTCCCTGCTCGGATCGGCCGGTTGCGCCGGTCCCGGCGGGGTCGCCGGAAGCAACTCCCCCGATAAGACCGCAGCCTCGTCCTCCGATCCTGTGACAGCATCCGCACCGGACTCCGGCGTCACAGTAAAGAAGTACGCCGACGGCGAATACACCCAGGTGGGAGGGTACGTTTCACCGGGAGGCAACGAAGAGATCGGAATTACCCTGACCGTGAAGGACGACGTGGTTACGGCGGTCTCGACCGAGCCGATGCCGTCCAACCCCACAGCCAAGCTGTACCAGGAGCGGTTCAGCGGCGGCATCCAGGACCAGATAGTCGGCGTCCGGCTCGATGACCTTGCGGTGGAGAAGGTCGCCGGTTCCTCCCTGACCAGCGGCGGATTCGCCCAGGCCGCTGAGAAGATCAAAAGCGAAGCCCGAAAGTAAACCCGCCATGGAATACTCGTTCGCTTTCTCGGCGATCGGCACGGACTGGACCGTGGAGACCGCCGCTGCGCTCGTGCCTGCGGTGCGCACTGAAATCCTGGAGCTCGTGGCAGACTACGACGCTGTCTACTCCCGCTTCCGACCGGATTCAGGGGTGGCGCGTCTAGCCGCCGCCGGCGGCCGCCTCGATCTGCCGGATCACGGGGCCGCTCTGGGCCGGCTGTACAGCACCCTCTACGAACTTTCCGACGGCGCCGTTTCTCCACTGGTGGGCGATGTGCTTGCGGACCAGGGGTACGACGCCGCCTACTCCCTGACTCCGAAATCCCCGACCGCACCGGCCCGGCCCTGGGACCGGGACTCGCTGCGCTGGGAGGGAAACGTCCTTACCGCGCCGCGGCCGATCACCGTCGATGTCGGTGCCGCAGGCAAGGGTCAGCTGGTGGATCTGGTTGCCAGTGTGCTCGATCGCTTCGGGGTTCAGTATTATCTGGTCGATGCCAGCGGCGATATGAGACACCGTGGACGCAGGCCCCTCACCGTAGCGCTGGAACACCCCTATGATCCGACCCGGGCAATCGGCCTGGTGCCGCTCAGTGAGGGCGCACTCTGCGCCTCCGCGTCCAACCGGCGTGCCTGGGCGGACGGGCTGCACCACGTGGTGGATGCCCGGACGGGATGCTGCGTACAGACAGTGGTGGCAACATGGGTACTGGCACCGGACGCGATGACTGCCGATGCCCTGGCAACGGCACTCTTTCTGATGGAGCCGGAGCACCTCGCGTCGACCTTCGACTTCGGGTATGTCCAGGTTTTTTCGGATGGGCATGCCCGTTTTTCCACTGCACTGGACGGAGCACTGTTTCCACCATGAACACCATCGACCGCCTGCTGGGCACGATGACGATGTACCGCCTCGCGTTGGGCGCGCTGCTGGTCCTCACTGCGGCGGCTTTCATGCTTTCTTTCGCCGGCGTGCTGGCATTTACTCCGGCGGAGCTGGGCGGGACACTGGCCGTCGCTGTCGTTTCGGCTTGGGGCGGCACCAGGGTGATGGCAATGATCCTGCGCGTGCGCCCGCACACCGAATCGGCGCTGATCACCGGGCTCATCCTGTTCTTTGTCATGTTCCCCGCCAGTTCGGCGGCAGGGCTCGGCGGAATCGCCGTGGCCGGGCTCGCCGCCTCCGCATCGAAGTACCTCCTGGCCTTCCGTGGCCGGCACATCTTCAACCCGGCCGCCGCCGGGGCGGTCACTGCCACGCTGCTCGGCGTCGGGGCGGCCGCGTGGTGGGTGGCCACTCCGTATCTGCTCCCGCTCGCGGCAGGCGGCGCCGTCCTGTTGGTGTACCGGACCGGGAAGTTCCCGATGGGAGCGGTTTTCGTGTTCGTGAGCTCGGCCATCCTGCTCGCTGGCATTGTCTCCACCGGGCAGGCAGCTGGCGCGGCACTGCTGCTTGTACTGGGCTCCTATCCCGTCATTTTCCTCGTCGGATTCATGTTGACCGAACCACTGACCCTCCCGCCGCGGCGGTGGCAGCAGGCGGTCGTCGCCGTCGTGGTCGCCGTGCTCCTCGGCGCCCAGCTGAGTATCGGACCGGTCTTTGTGGGACCTGAGTTCGCGCTGCTGGCAGGCAACGCAGTGGCGTTCCTGATGGGACAGCGCGGCGGTCTACGGCTTACCCTCGTGGGACGCAGGGAACTTACTCCCAGCAGCACCGAACTGGTGTTCGCCCCGAAGCGCCCGGTACGCTTCCATGCCGGCCAATTTATGGAGCTGCACCTCCCCCACGAACGCGCAGACCGGCGGGGTTCACGCCGCGTGTTTAGTATCACCTCGCCTCCGCAGGAGACGCAGCGGCTGACTTTCGGGCTCCGTACCTCCCAGCCGGGAAGTAGTTTCAAGGACAAGCTACTGGGCCTGCGCGAAGGCCAGAACCTTTCCGGCACGCTGGTCGCCGGCGATTTCCGGCTACCGCGCAACAACGCGCAACCGCTGCTACTGGTGGCTGGCGGGATCGGCATCACGCCCTTCATGAGCCAGTTGCGCGATCTCGCACATCGGGGCGAGCAACGGGACCTCGTGCTCGTCTACGCTGTCCGTTCGTCCGCCGAGCTGGCCTATCTGCCGGAACTGGAATCGCTCGCCACACCGGTGGCGTTGTTCAGCCCGGACAATCCGGCCGACGCCGGGATTCAGCTGCCGCCGTCCTGGAACTGGGTCGGATCCGGGTCTGTCACGACGGCCGGCCTACTGGCGGCCGTGCCGGGGATCGTCGGTCGGAGGGCGCTCGTTTCCGGATCCCCCGGATTTATTGCAGCCGTCCGCAAGGAGCTCTCGGGCGCGGGATGCCGTCACGCCCACACGGATGCATTCATCGGATACTGACCTTCCAGATACCTGGCACGCCCTGTTCACGCACCCGGTTCACGGGCGCCCGCATCCCCTGCTAAACTCGTTAAGTCCCATATCGGAACGGCATCCAGCCGTTCGATGCCTTCGTAGCTCAGGGGATAGAGCGTCTGCCTCCGGAGCAGAAGGTCGTAGGTTCGAATCCTATCGAGGGCACCATATGTGAAGTCGCTAGACAGCGGGATACCCCAACTTTTTGAGGGGTATCCCGCTTTTTTGCTTACCCGTGCCGGACAGGCGCCGATAGTGGAATGTGAAGTCTAAGTCCTCGCCATTATTCGTCTGATCCGCTCTGTGATGGTCAGACAACCCTGCACCATTTGAGGAGTTGCACCAGGTCCGTACTCTCCATGCTCATCGGCAGCAAGATCGCTGCCGGGGCGCTCGCCGCCGGAACCCTGGCCGTGGGCGGAACCACAGCGGCCGCCTACACCGGCGTCCTTCCCGCTCCGATCCAAAGCGCTGCCCATGACATCATCGGGGCGCCCGCTCCCAGCGAGCTGAACGCGACTGCGACTGACGAGACGCAGGTTGAGCCTACGCCCGAGCCGGAGGACAGCGTGGCCCCCGAGGAGACTGTCGACCCCTCGCCCGAGCCCACTGAGCCCATAACCGAGTCCATCGAACCCGCGCCTGAGGAGTCCGAACCCGCCGGAGCCAAGGGCCCGGACGCCCCGGGATCCAGCGCCTACGGCCTGTGTGCGGCCTTCAACGCCGGCGGACTCGCCGCCTCGTCAACAACATTCACGTCCCTGGTGACGGCTGCCGGCAGCGAGGAGAATATCTCTGCCTACTGCGCCGACGTCGAATCCCCCGGGCAGGGTCAGAAGCCCGCGAATGCAGGGCGCCCCTAGTACGTCAGCCTTCGTAGTCGGGCGGATAGGCGTCCCGGTGCGGGCGGCTGTGGTGGCGGTCACTGTCCTGGTGTTCGGCTTCGGCGCACCTAGTGCTGGCTGTGCTGCCGCTGCGGTCCGCCTAGACTGGAACCAATCATGGCACTGACAATTTCCTATCCCGCTGACCTGCCGGTCTCGGAACGGCGCGCGGATATCATGGCAGCCATCGCCGCCAACCAGGTCACTATCATTGCCGGGGCAACGGGGTCTGGAAAAACCACCCAGATTCCGAAAATGTGCCTTGAACTCGGTCTCGGGGAAAATGGGCTGATCGGCCATACGCAGCCCCGCAGGCTTGCCGCCCGCACCGTGGCCGAACGCATCGCCGAAGAACTCGGCGTCGATCTGGGCGCCGAGGTGGGTTACCAAGTGCGTTTCACGGGCGAAGTGGGCCGTCGGACACGGATCAAACTCATGACCGACGGCATTCTGCTCGCTGAAATCCAGCACGATAGGATGCTGCGCAAATACAGCGTCATCATTATCGACGAGGCCCATGAGCGCAGCCTCAACATCGACTTCATCCTCGGCTACCTCAAGCGCATCCTGCCGCAACGTCCCGACCTGAAGGTCATCATCACCTCTGCGACGATCGATCCGGAGCGCTTTGCCGCGCACTTCGCCGCCGATGCCGCCGTCGAGAATCCTCGCCCAGCCCCGATCATCGAAGTCTCCGGGCGCACGTTCCCCGTGGAAATCCGCTACCGCCCACTCGAACAGGCAGTCGGTGAGAATGACTCCGACGACGACCTCGAAGAAGCGCGCGACCCGCTGGACGCTGTCTGCGACGCGGTCGACGAACTCGCCGCGGAACCGCCGGGAGATATTCTGGTGTTCTTCTCCGGCGAACGCGAGATTCGCGACGCAGCGGATGCGTTNNGGCACTAGCGGACGCCGGATTGTGCTGGCCACGAACGTCGCGGAAACCTCACTGACCGTCCCCGGCATCAAATACGTGATCGACACCGGAACGGCACGCATCTCGCGGTATTCCCACCGCACCAAAGTCCAGCGCCTGCCCATCGAACGGGTCTCCCAAGCCTCCGCGAACCAGCGCTCCGGACGCTGCGGCCGGGTCTCGGACGGAATCGCGATCCGGCTGTATTCCGAGGAGGATTTTCAGGCGCGCCGGCCATTTACGGATCCGGAAATCCTGCGCACCAGCCTGGCCGCTGTCATCCTCCAGATGAGCGCAATGGGGATTACCCGCAGCCCGCGGGACATCGCCGATTTTCCCTTCGTCGAGCCTCCGGATGCCAAGGCCATCAATGATGGAGTGAACCTCCTGCGGGAGCTCGGCGCGCTCACTGCCGACGGCGGCATCTCCGGCGTAGGGCGTAATCTCGCCCAGCTGCCAGTGGACCCACGCCTGGGCCGGATGATCGTCGAGGCGGGCTCGCGCGGCTGTGTGCGGGAAGTCATGGTGCTGGCTGCGGCGCTCAGCATCCAAGATCCGCGTGAACGGCCGCAGGCGGACCAGGCCGCGAAGCTCCAGCAGGCGACCGAACTCCATAAGCGGTTCCTCGATGAGACCTCGGATTTCATCGGCTACCTCAATTTGTGGCGCTACCTGCAGGAACGTCAGCAGGAACTCTCCTCAACCCAGTTCCGTAAACTCTGCCGGAACGAATTCATCAATTATCTTCGGGTCCGCGAATGGCAGGACCTCTTTAGCCAGCTCAAGCAACTGGCCAAACCGCTGGGCATAACGCTCGAGCCCGGCCCGGTAGATCCGGTGGGCCACGCGACTGCGGTACATCTAAGTCTGTTGTCCGGGCTCCTCAGCCATATCGGCCTCTACGATCAGCGTAAACGCGAATATTCGGGAGCCCGCGGGACCCGCTTCGCGATCTTCCCCGGCTCGTCCTTATTCAAAAAATCCCCCGACTGGGTTATGGCGGCGGAGTTGGTGGAGACCTCCCGGTTGTGGGCCCGAACGGCGGCTCGGATCGATCCACTGTGGGCGGAGGAGGTCGCCCCGCATCTGGTCAAGCGCAGCCACAGCGAGCCGCACTGGTCCCGGAAAATGGGGGCTGTGATGGCTTATGAGAAAGTCACGCTCTATGGGGTTCCGATTGTTCCGCGCCGCCGCATCAACTACGGGCGGATCGACCGTGAGGTCGCGCGCGAGCTCTTTATCCGCCACGCTCTCGTGGAGGGGGACTGGAAGACCCAGCACAAATTCTTCCACCGAAATACCGCCCGGCTTGCCGAAATCGAAGAGCTGGAGAACCGGCTGCGCCGCCGAGACCTGCGTGTGGACGACGAAGCGCTGTACGAGTTCTACAACGCCCGTGTCGGGGCGGACGTCGTCTCCGAACGGCACTTCGACTCGTGGTGGAAGCAGGCGCGCCAGGAGAACGCCGCTCTGCTCGACTTCAGGCCGGATGAATTGCTCAGCGGCACGCCGGACCTGGACGAATCCGACTTCCCGACCAGCTGGCGCCAGGGCGGCTTCGAGCTCCCGCTCAGCTATGAGTTTTCGCCTGCGACCCCGGGAGCCTCCGACGGCGTCACGGTCCGCATCCCGGTGGTATTCCTCAACCAACTCGATTCCGCGCCGTTTCGCTGGCAGATTCCCGGTCTGCGAGTGGAACTGGTGACCGCGCTGATCAAGTCCCTTCCGAAACAGATTCGCAAGAACTTCGTCCCCGCCCCTGATGTTGCCCGGAGCGCCG
>DGBL01000118.1:14339-24652 GCA_002384315.1 Micrococcaceae bacterium UBA4005
TCATGAGCTTCCAAGTGGTCGATTCGTCCGGTCGCATCCTCGATGAGGGCACCGATCTGGATGCGCTCAAAGAGACCCTCGCGCCAGCCGTCGGCCGGGCTATCGCGGACTCCCTCGGCGCTACTCCGGCAAGCGTACGGCAGGATCCTGCCCGCAGCGCTGCCTCCTCCAACCCGGCGCCACCCGACGCAGACGTGACAGGCGCACGTACCGGCAGAGGCGACGGAAACGGTGGCGTCGCGGAGCAGACCGGCGTCGTCTCCTGGGTTTTCGGGGAGATCCAGCGAGAGATCTCGCGCACCGTGCGCGGGCACCGCGTCACCGGCTATCCCGCGTTGGTTGACGAAGGAGCCGCCGTGGGCCTGCGCATCTTCAGCCGTGCGGATGAAGCCTCCGTGGCAATGCGCACCGGGGTGATCCGGCTCCTGGCGTTACGGGTTCCCAGTCCGGACAAATACGTGCTTGAACACCTCAGCAACAAGGAAAAACTAACTTTCAGCCAGAATCCGCACGGCAGCGTGCCCGACCTGCTGCGGGACTGCACGCTCGCGGCGATCGATAAGCTCGTGCCGGAAGAGCTTCCGTGGACTGAGCAGGCATTCGATTCCCTGTATGAAGCTGTGCGCGCAGAGCTGATCGACACCGTCTTCTCCGTCACGGCTACCGTGGAAGTGATCCTCAGCAGGAACGCCGAGCTGCTGCGCCACCTCGCGGAGCAACCGGCCCCGGCGCTGATGACCGCTTTCAGCGACCTGCGCAGCCAGCGTGAGCAACTCATCTATCCAGGATTCGTGGCACGCACCGGCTATACCCAGTTGGCCCATCTGTCCCGGTATCTGCAGGGGATGCTCAGCAGGCTGGGCAAGCTCGGAACCGCCGTGGACCGGGATGCCGCGCATACCGCCGTGGTCCAACGGCTTGAGGATGAGTACGACGACGCCGTCGCCGCTTTGCTCCCGGGCGCCCCCCAACTGCCTGCGCGCCTGCGCCGGGTGCGCTGGATGCTCGAGGAACTCCGGGTGAGCCTGTTTTCCCAGGAACTCGGAACGGCGTACTCCGTGTCAGAAAAGCGCGTCCGGGGAGCGCTCTCCGAGGCGTTGGCCGCGCGCTCCTGATACCCGGGCGGTTGGGTGCTAGGCCGGGGGAACCGACGCCCCATGACCAGCGCCGCGCAGGGCGGCACGAAGGGTTTCCGCGTGGGCGTCCAGTGCTTTCGGGTCCGGGTTGTGGTCCACGTTGTGGACCTCAAAATCCGCCGCACTCTGCGTGGGCCAGACATGCACATGCAGGTGGGGGACTTCGTAGCCTTCGATCAGCACGCCAACTCGCTTGGCACCGAAAGCCGCCTGTTGCGCCCGGCCAACCGTCTGGGCCACCTCCATCACCCGGGCCAGCAGCGGCTGATCCGCTTCCAGCCAGTCCGCGACCTCACGACGCGGGACCACCAGTGCGTGCCCATCTGTCAGCGGCGCGATGGTCAGAAACGCGACGACCTCTTCGTCTTCCCAGACAAACCTGCCGGGGATCTGGCGGTCAATAATTTTGCTAAACAAAGTGCTCATGATTATGACGCTACCGTTCGCAGTGCCCCAGATGCCACCGCCGTGCCGATCCCCCGGCGCGTCCGGCAGGTTCGCCCGGGATCAGGGCTCCGCCCCGGTGGCGGCGGGCAGCTCCGAACGGGCCGACCACTGGGACCACGAGCCGGGGTACAGTGCCGCCGGGTAGCCGGCGATAGCCAGCGCAGCGACCTGATGGGCCGCGGCAACTCCGGACCCGCAATACACGATGACCGGTGAGTCCGGGTCGACGCCGGCGGAGGCAAAAGTGCACCGCAACTCCTCCACCGGCCTGAACCGTCCGTCCGTTCCGAGGTTCCCGGTGGTGGGGAGGCTTTTGGCCCCAGGGATATGGCCCGCGCGGGGATCGACCGGTTCATGCTCGCCCCGGTAGCGCCCGGCCGCCCGCGCGTCGAGCAGCACCGTATCCGCGCTCCTATTCTGGACCTCCCGCAACCCGGCCAAGGGCATATGTCCTGTTCCCAGCTCTACTGTCCCAGGCTCCGGACGCTCCTCGCCCTTCTGCACTGGGTACCCCGCGTGCAGCCAGGCCGCGAGCCCGCCGTCCAACAGGTGTACCGACGGGAATCCAGCATGGCGCAGCAGCCACCACAAGCGAGCCGAGGCGGTGTTGCCGGCGTCGTCGTAGGCGACAACGACCTCGTCCTGGTTGATGCCCCACCGCCGGGCGCTCTGTTGCAATGCGGCTGGAGCGGGCAACGGGTGACGCCCGTCCGCGGCCGACGCCGGCGCCGAGAGCTCGCTCTCGAGATCCACATAGACGGCCCCGGGCAGGTGTGCTTCCCGGTACCGGTCCAGGCCGTGCGGGTCACCCAGCGCCCAGCGCACGTCGAGCAGAACGGTGCGTTGGCCTTCCTGGAGTCGGCGCCGGACATCGTGCACGCCCAGCAGTATGCCAGCGCCGCTAAAGCTCAATGCTCTGCCCAGGCGAGAGGTGCTCGAACTGCGTGCCGTAGTGCCCGCCCAGGCGCCCGACATGCCCTTCAACCAGCTTCAGGCCGGTCTCGTTGAGCAACGCGTCATGGATCGGAAAAGCCCGCGGAGCCCGCACGCCGATCACGAAGTCAATCACTTCGGCAGTCTTCGACCAGGGTGCATGCACCGGCACCAGCAACGCCTCCACCCGCGCCCCGTGGGGGACCACGAAAGAGTCTCCGGGGTGATAGACGGCGTCTTCGATGAGATAACCGAGGTTGGCGACCATGGGAATGTGCGCGTGGATCAACGCATGCTGGCTGCCGAAGGTGCGCACCGCGAAGCCTGCCGCCGTGAACGCGGTTTCCGGCAGCGCAATGTGCACCCGGGTCACGGCCGCATCCGAGAGCTGGCCACGCAGCGACCCGGCGACGCCGTCGGGAGCCCAAAGGTGCAGATCCGCAGTCGACTCCAGCGCCGCGACTACTTTTCCGGCGTCGAGGTGGTCGAAATGTTCGTGGGTGATGAGGATCGCCGTCGCTCCGGAGAGCACTTCCTCCATCTCCCCCGGCGGTGAAAATGAGCCCGGGTCGATCACCATGACGGAGCCAGCACGCTCCAAACGGACACAGGCGTGGGTAAACTTGGTGAGCTTCATACGGCACAGGATACCCGTGATGCTGCTGATAATCTTGGGAAGGTCCCCAACCGCCACCGCACAGACCGGTCGTCTGCGCACAGTAGAGAGCAGTTCGCATGTCATCCGAAGCTGCGCAGGGCGCCCGCCGCGGTTCTGAGCAACGCGTCACCAAACAGCGCCGCGCCGTCAGTAGCGCGCTGGATGAGTTGAGCGACTTCGTCAGCACACAGGAACTCCACCGGGTTCTTCATGGGAAGGGGCAGTCCGTCTCCCTCGCCACCGTCTACCGCGTACTGCAATCGATGGCTGACGACGGCCTCGTGGACGTGCTGCGCAATGGGGAGGGTGAATCGGTCTATCGCAGGTGCGCGGTCGAGCACCATCACCACCACTTGTTGTGTCGGCTGTGTGGGGCCACGGTGGAGGTTGAGGCGCCCTCCGTGGAGCAATGGGCCACCCGCACGGCAGCAGAACACGGCTACACCGATGTGGCGCACACCGTGGAAATCTACGGCGTGTGCGCCAGCTGCGCCGCCCGGCGGGATCCGATCGCACGGCAAACCAGATAGATGGCGAACGAGATTGTCGTAACGTAAGGGCTTACCGGAATCCGTCCGCCGAGGGCAAGCAGGATACCCCCGACAACCGACACCGTGGCGAAGATAACGCTCAAGAGGACAACTAACCGCGGGGTCGCGGTAACTTTCAGCGCCGCAGCGGCCGGGGTGATAAGCAGCGCAAGCACCAGCAGGGCGCCGACTACCTGGATGGACAGCGCCACCGATATTCCCAGCAGCACCATGAAGCCGATCGACAGGCCACGCACTGGCACTCCCCTGGCCTCGGCGAGGTCGGCATCGGCGCTGGCGAACGTCAGTGGCCGCCAGATGATTCCCAGGGCGGCGATGACGAGCACGGCGCAGCCGACCAGCAGATTCACTTGCACGCTGCTGACCGAGACGATCTGGCCGGTCAGCAGGCCGAATTTGTTCGCCGAACGGCCCTCGTAGAGAGCCAGGAACAGGATCCCCAGGCCCAGTCCGAAGGGCATCACCACCCCGATAATCGAGTTGCGGTCCCGCGCACGGATGCCCATCAGGCCCAGCGTCACGGCAGCGAGGACCGACCCCGCCAGGGAACCGTAGATGACATTAGCTCCCACCAGCAGCGCAAAGGCAGCTCCTGCGAAGGACAGTTCCGCAATGCCATGCACAGCGAACGCCAGGTCCCGCATCATGACGAAGGTACCGATCAGCCCGCCCAGAAGACCGAGGACGGCCCCCGCGATCAGCGAATTGCGCACCAGCGGCAGTAACTCGGCGTAGTTCTGGAAATTGAATACGGCATCCCACAGGTTTTGGAGGTCCATTTCAGATCTCCTCGTGGTGATGATGAGGTGTCGCATCCGGCAGCCCCACCACGATGATCCGGCCGTTATGGCGGAGGACCTCCACAGTGCTGCCGTACAGCTCGGAGAGCACGCTGCTGGTCATCACTTCTTCGGGTGTTCCGACCCGGAAGCGGCCATTGGCAAGATAGAGGACCCGGTCCACGTAATCGATAATGGGATTGATCTCGTGAGTTACGAAGATCACCGCACTGTTGGCTTCATGGCACTGGGCGTTGATCAGTGAGCTCACTGCTTGTTGGTGGTGCAGGTCCAGTGAAAGCAATGGTTCGTCGCACAGCAGCACATCCGGATTCGTAGCCAAGGCTTGGGCGGCCCGGAGCCGTTGCTGCTCACCCCCGGAGAGGGTACCCACCGGCGCATTCGCGTAGGAGGATGCGCCGACGGCTTCAAGCAATGAGTCGACGTGACGGTGATGCGCCGCGTCCCGAAGGCGGATTCCCCAGCGGTGGCCGTCCAGTCCCAATCCCACCAGGTCGCGCGCCCGCAACGGAGTTTCGGGCGGGAACGGCTGCTGCTGCGGAATGTATCCGATGTTCCGGCTGCCACGGCGCACTGGCTCGCCAGCAACCTGCACAGAGCCGGAGGTTAGCTTCTCCAGACCCAGCAGGACTTTCAGGAGGCTCGTTTTGCCGGAGCCGTTCGGTCCCAGGACGGCGAAAAATTCGCCCCGGCGGATATCCAGGTCGAGTCCGCTCCAGAGTTCACGCGCCCCATAGGACAGCGACGCATCGGACAGGCTCACCGCGAGCTCCGAGGCGCTGCGCAGTCCCTGGCCGGACCCGGCGGCGGATACCTGGCTACTGGCTGGCTGAGGACTCACGGCGCAACTGCTCCGAGTCCTTCGATCAACCGGTCGACGTTGCCGGTCATCCAGGAGACATAGTCCTCACCCTCCGGCACGGTTTCCGAAAAGTTGACCACCGGCAGCCCAGCGTCGACCGCTGCGGCGCGGACCGCCTCAGTCTGGGGACCTGCGGTCTGCTCGTTATATGCCAGGAACTCGACCCGCCCGGAACGCACCAGAGCCTCGGTATCCCGCAGCACCCCGACAGGAACATCCGCGCCGCCCTCGACCGCCTCGCCGAACCCGGCTGGTGTCAGGTCTTTCAAGCCCGCGGCCTCCAACAGATAATGCGGAACCGGCTCGGTAACCGCTACCGCCTTGCCTGCGGCATCGATCTCGTGCAGCCGGTCCTCGAGACCGGCCAGTGATTCCCTGAGCTTTCCGGCACCGTCGCGATACTCTGCCGCATTGGCCGCATCGAGATCAACCAACCGGGACTCCACCACATCGACGAGCCGCGACATCGCTGGAAGGCTGTACCAGACGTGCTCGTTAAACCCCTCCACAGGTTCCTCGCCGCCAGCTGCAGATCCGGAGCCCTCCAGGCCCGAAACATCCGTCGCACTGATGACAAATTCGGGGTCAACACCGGTTTCCTCGACCAGCGGGGGAAGGAAAGGATCGTAACCGCCGCCGTTGAGTACAACCAGGTCCGCTCTGGACACTGCGAGCTTGTCCTGCACAGTCGGTTCATAGGAGTGCGGATCCTGGCTCAGACTGTTCACCAGTGAGGTGACTGAAACCCGATCGCCTCCGACTGCTTCGACAATGCTGGCGTAGACGTCGGTGCCGGTGACTACAGTGACGGCGGTGTTCCCGCCGTCGTTTTCCGACTGGCCGGGCGAAGCTGCACAGCCAACCAGGGCGAGCGCGGAGGACACCGCGAGAACCAGGAACGACCGCGTATACCGGGGAATATCAGGCATGGAGGAGGAAACTTCCTAATGAGAATCGATAACGTTAGTGTCATCATAGACTATATGCGAATCATTCGCATATAGTCGTGGCGGTGCGTCTCCTCAGCGCGCCGCTTTCCCGCTGCGGTCTTCCATTCCCTCGCCGGAGCGTCGCGCTCCCTGGCTTTGGGTGGCATCCCGAATTTCCCCCACGAGTTGTTCAATGATGTCCTCCAGGAAGAGCACGCCCCGAGTGGTCCCATCCGCGCCCAACACGCGCGCCAAATGCGAGCCGGTCTTTTGCATGACAGTGAGCGCATCCTCGATCTCCGCATTTACTGCGAGGTTGGCAAGAGTACGCACCTTGTTTTCGGTTATCGGCTTGCGGTACGCAGACTCGGGTAGGGAAATGATGTCTTTCAGGTGCATATAGCCGGTCAGGTTTCCGTCCGTATCCACCAGCACAAACCTCGAGAAACCGGTCCGGGCAACGGCCCGCTCAAAATCCTCCGGAGTGGCGTCGGTGCGCACGGTGACCAGCCCGGCCAACGGAACCATGGTCGATTCAGCGGTCTGCCCGGAGAATTCGAGCGCCCCGGAGATTAGCCCGGCATCATCGTCGACCAGTCCATGCCGCGTCGATTCCTTGACGATCGATTGCACTTCCTCGAGGGTGAAGGTGGAGGTAACCTCATCCTTCGGCTCAATGCGCAGAGCACGCAAAATGTGGTTCGCAGACCAGTTCAGGCTGGAGATGACCGGGTGGACCAGCCGCGCAACCATTACCAACGGCGGGGCAAGGAGCAAGGCCGCCTTATCCGCGACGGAAACCGAAATATTCTTCGGAACCATCTCGCCGAACGTCACATGAAGGAACGTCACAAGCAGCAGCGCACTGCCGAAGGCGAGGCCGTCCGCGAGGGACTCCGCCATGCCGAGCGCCTCCATCGGCACGACGAACAAATGGTGGATGGCAGGTTCTGCCACCTGCAGGATCAGCAGCGAACATACCGTAATGCCCAATTGAGCGCAGGCCAGCATCAGCGAGACATTCTCCATGGCCCACAAAGTGGTCTGCGCGCGTTTTGACCCTGCCTCAGCCAACGGCTCGATCTGGCTTCGGCGCGCGGACATAATCGCGAACTCGGCGCCGACAAAAAAAGCGTTTCCAATCAGTAGCACAATCAACCAAGCAATCCCGGCCCAGTCGCTCATGACCGTCCCCGCAAGGAATCCGCGGCGCCCGCCGGGCCGCGCGCGCTAACCGGGCCGGCCGCCGTAACGCCAGTCCCAACGCCAGGGATGAATCGCACCCTGTCGATCCTTCGCCCGTCCATCCGTTCTATGTCCAGCATCCCGTTCTCCACAGCAACCCGATCGCCGACCCTACCGATCCGACCCAGCTCAGTCATCATGAATCCGGCCACTGTCTCATATCCGGACTCGTCCGGCACAGTGAGCATCGGCACCTGCGCACTCACCTCGTCCGGGCGAAGCAGGCCCGGAAAGTACCAGTCACCGGAGGCGCTCTGCAGCACCCCGGGCTTGAGCTTGTCGTGTTCGTCCGCGACCTCGCCGACAATTTCCTCCACCAAGTCCTCCAGCGTGGCCACGCCAGCGGTCCCCCCATATTCATCCAGCACCACCGCCAATTGCAGGTTCGCTTCGCGCAATTCGGCTAGCAGGGAATCCAGATGCACCGTCTCGGGCACGCGCAGCACCTCGGCCATGATCGTCCCGGCCGGCAGGCTGGAGCGTTTATGGCGGGGCACAGCGACTGCCTTTTTGACGTGCACCACGCCCCGAATGTCATCCGGGGACTCCCCAAGCAGCGGGAATCTTGAGTACCCGGTGCGCCGGGCCTTCTCCACGACGTCCGCAACTGTGTCCTCGGAGTCGATCGTTTCCATCCGGATCCGTGGGGTCATGACGTCCGCCGCTGTCCGTTCCGAAAAACTGAACGTGCGCGCAAGGAAGGTGGCGGTTCCCTGGTTAAGGGTTCCCATTTCAGCGGATCTGCGGACCAGTGACGACAGCTCGGCAGGAGTGCGCGCCCCGGATATTTCCTCCTTGGCCTCAAGCCCGAAAATATTAAGTACCTTGTTGGAAAATCCATTCAGCACGATGATCGCTGGCTTCACGACGGCGGTGAACACCAATTGCGGACGGGCAAGTGCCCGTCCCACCTTGAAGGGGAGCGCGATCGACATATTTTTGGGAACGAGCTCGCCCAGGAGCATTGAGAGCAAGGTGGCTAGCAACAGCGCTACACCCAGGGAAATCGGCCCCGCCATGGACTCCGGCAGGCCAGATTGGGCCAAGGGCCGCGCCAGTAGGCTTCCCACCGAGGGTTCCATTACATAACCGGTGAGCAGTGTCGTGATAGTGATGCCAAGCTGGCAGCTCGATAATTGCGTGGAGAGGGACTTCAGGCAGCGCAGCAGCGGCACGGCCTTTTTATCCCCTTCGTCCACGGCACGTTGTACGGTGGCCTGATCCAGCGCGACGAGGGAAAATTCAACTGCCACGAAGAAACCGGTTCCCGCGATAAGCAGCAGGCCAGCTAAGAGATAGAGCCACTCCACCCGGACACCACCGCCCTACTGGGCAGCGCCGTCGAACGGCTGGTTGCGTGCATCGCGGGAAAATTGCAGGGACGGGGCATGCCGGCGCGGTACGGACGTGTCACGGGCGACAGCCGAAAGGCTGCACCGAGTCGATTCGTCGTGGGCCGGCTCCTAGAGGAACTGTCCATAAGGATTTCAGTTTACCGTAACGGGGACCTACCAGCTCTGCCGCACCGGCCGACCCTCCTCGTAGCCTGCCGCGGATTGAACGCCCACCACGGCGCGCTGGTGGAACTCATCCAGATTCCGGGCGCCCGCGTACGTCATGGAACTGCGCACGCCGGCGGTGATCATGTCGATAAGGTCCTCGACGCCCGGCCTTGCCGGGTCCAGGTACATCTTCGACACGGAGATTCCTTCCTCGAAGAGTCCCTTGCGCGCGCGGGAAAACACGTCGTCGTCCCTGGTTCGGTTAAGGACCGCACGCGCCGAGGCCATGCCGAAGCTCTCCTTGTATTGGCCCGCCTCGCTGTCCACCTGCAGGTCTCCCGGGCTCTCATACGTCCCCGCGAACCAGGAGCCGATCATCACCTGGCTTGCCCCAGCTGCCAGTGCCAGGGCCACATCACGGGGGTGGCGGACCCCGCCGTCGGCCCACACATGCGCCCCGAGCGCATGTGCCGCCTGGGCGCATTCGTATACGGCGGAAAATTGGGGCCGGCCTACCGCCGTCATCATCCGCGTGGTGCACATTGCCCCCGGGCCCACGCCCACCTTCACAATCGACGCCCCTGCGCTGACGAGGTCCCGTACTCCCTCCGCGCTGACGACGTTGCCGGCAACAATCGGGACGTCCGGGGCCAGCCGCCGGACTGCAGCTAGCGCATCAAGCATCCGGCGCTGGTGTCCGTGCGCGGTATCGACGACGAGCAGGTCGACACCGGCCTCCAGCAGGGCCGACGCCTTCGCTTCGACGTCCCCGTTGATTCCCACGGCTGCCGCGACCCGGAGTCGGCCGCTGCCGTCCACCGCAGGCCGGTAGATCGTCGAGCGCAACGCGCCGGTGCGAGTGAGGATTCCTTCCAGCGCTCCGTCCCGTACGACGACGGCGAGGTGGGCGCCATCCCCGTCGAGCTCCTCGAAAACGCGGCGAAGCGCAGCGGACGGGTCGAGGTCGAACTGTGCGGCGTCGATGCAGAACCCCGGTGGGCGCATCACGGATTCCAGCGCGGCAAATCGATCCACGCCCTCGCAGTCCGCTTCCCGGACCACCCCGAGACATCGATTGCCGTCATCGACCACGAGCACCGCGCCGTGAGAACGTTTGTTCATCAGGTGCAGTGCGTCGATGACAGTGTTGTCCGGCCTGAGCTTGACCGGAGTTTCAAAGACCGGGTGCCGGCGTTTGACCCAGCTGGCAACCTCCGCAATGACGCTTGCTGGGACGTCCTGGGGCAGGA
>DGBL01000118.1:24666-27941 GCA_002384315.1 Micrococcaceae bacterium UBA4005
GGTTCGGTGATGAAACGCATCTATTCTCCCCTGGTTGAGTACCCACCGAGTCTAGGCGTATGCGAACCGCCGGGGGAATCGCCGACTGCTCTGGAATTGGCTTGTTTGCTGGAACTGTCACTAGACTGGTAGGCGGTCCACCCGACGACCATAGGCGGTCGTTTCGAAACCACATCGTGCCCAGCGCAACGTACGGAAGAGGCGTATCACAAGTGCCAAAACAGACCAGCCACCGTCTCCCTGAGGAATTCGGCGGAAACGAGTGGCTTGTTGATGAACTCTACGAACAGTTCCGGGAGGATCGTCACTCGGTCGATAAGAAGTGGTGGTCACTTTTCGACTCCTTTGATGCCGAGGACTCGGCAGGCGGGAATGGCAAGCAGTCCGCAACCACACCCGGCCCGGTGCCAGCGCGGACCCCTGATGCTGGTAGCGACCCCAACCCGCCAACGCGGGAACTTCCGATCGTCAAGACCGAAGCCAACGCCCCGAAATCATCCGGAGAATCCCCAGCTGCCACGCAGCAATCAGGAACCCCGCCAGTAGCAAAGGAAGTCAAGGAAGCAGCTCCGAAAGTGGCGGCGGCTCCCATCCCGGCGCAGCTTCCGGCCTCTGACCTCAACACCGAAATGGACGAGGACAGCGTAAGCGTCCTGCGCGGTCCGTCCAAGGCCATCGCCACTAATATGGACGCCAGCCTCAGTGTTCCGACGGCCACTAGTGTCCGGGCGATTCCCGCGAAGCTGCTGATCGACAACCGTGTCGTGATCAATAACCATCTTGCCCGTGCGCGCGGCGGAAAGGTCTCCTTTACCCACCTCATCGGCTACGCCATCATCCGCGCGCTGGCGCAGTTTCCTTCCCAGAACGTGTACTACGACGTCGTCGACGGCAAACCCTCGGCGATCCAGCCCGCCCATGTGAACTTCGGCTTGGCCATCGATATGCCCAAGCCGGATGGCAGCCGACTGCTGGTCGTTCCGAACATCAAAAAAGCCGAGAATATGAACTTCTCGGAGTTCTGGGACGCCTACGAGGAACTGGTGAAAAAAGCCAGGGCGGGCAAGCTCGGCGCCGACGACTACCGCGGCACCACTGTTTCGCTGACCAATCCCGGCGGTATCGGCACCGTCCATTCAGTACCGCGGCTCTCCAAAGGGCAGGCCTGCATCATCGGCGCCGGTGCGCTGGAGTATCCTGCAGAGTTCCAGGGCGCGAGCGAGAAAACGCTCGCCCAGCACGCCATCAGCAAGACCATCACCTTGACCTCGACCTACGACCACCGGGTTATCCAGGGTGCGGGCAGCGGCGAATTCCTGCGGATTATCCACCAGTTGCTGCTCGGTGAACAGGATTTCTACGACCAGATTTTTGAGTCCCTGCGGATTCCTTACGAGCCGGTGCGGTGGAGCGCTGACATCCAGGTCGATCCGATGGATGAGATCAACAAGGTTGCCCGTATCCAGCAGCTCATCCACGCCTACCGGGTCCGCGGCCATCTCATGGCGGACACGAATCCCCTCGAATACATCCAGCGCAAGCACGCAGATCTTGACGTGCGCACCCACGGCCTCACCTTGTGGGACCTGGACCGGGAGTGGCCCACCGGCGGGTTCGGCGGAAAGCCCATGCTCAAGTTCCGGACAATGCTCGGGGTGCTGCGGGACGCGTACTGCCGCACGACCGGCGTCGAGTACATGCACATCCAGGATCCCGAGGAGCGCCAGTGGTTCCAAGATCAGCTGGAACACTCCTACTCGAAGCCCAGCCGTGAGGAACAGCTGCGCATTCTCCATAAACTCAATTCCGCCGAGGCATTCGAAACGTTCCTGCAGACCAAATTCGTCGGGCAGAAGCGTTTCTCGCTCGAGGGCGGAGAGTCACTAATTCCGTTACTCGATGCCATCATCTCCGACGCCGCGGATGATGGTCTCGAAGAGGTCGCAATCGGTATGGCCCACCGCGGCCGCCTGAATGTCCTCACGAACATTGCAGGCAAGACCTATGCGCAGGTTTTCCGCGAGTTCGAAGGCACCCAGGACCCGCGCTCTGTGCAGGGCTCCGGAGACGTCAAGTACCACCTTGGCACCGAGGGAACCTTCACCTCGGACACCGGCAACGAGACCCGGGTGTACCTGGCAGCGAACCCCTCGCACTTGGAAGCCGTGGATTCCGTCCTCGAAGGGATCGTGCGGGCCAAGCAGGACCGTCTGAACCAGGGAGATACCTTCCCGGTTCTTCCTATCCTCGTGCACGGGGATGCGGCATTCGCGGGCCAGGGAGTGGTCGCCGAAACGCTGAACCTCTCCCAACTGCGCGGTTACCGTACCGGCGGAACCATCCACGTCATCGTCAACAACCAGGTGGGGTTCACCACCTCGCCGACGTCTTCCCGGTCCTCTGTCTACTCGACCGATGTTGCGAAGATGGTCCAGGCGCCGATTTTTCATGTGAACGGCGATGATCCTGAAGCGGTCGTGCGGGTCGCGGAACTGGCCTACCAGTTCCGCCAGCGATTCAACAAGGACGTCGTGATCGACATGGTCTGCTACCGGCGGCGCGGGCACAACGAAGGCGACGACCCGTCGATGACCCAGCCCATGATGTACAACTTGATTGAAGCGAAACGCTCCGTGCGCAAGCTGTACACCGAGGCACTAATCGGACGCGGGGACATCAGCGTGGAAGAGGCCGAGCAGGCCCTGCGGGACTACCAGGAACGGCTGGAAAGGGTATTTGCGGAAACCCACGCCGCGCAGACCTCACCTATCCCGATCATCACCCAGGATGCAGACGCTGTCGCCGATCTGGAACGGCCGCTGTCCCAGCAGTCCGACGCTGGCGTTGGAGTACCCGCGACAACGGCAATCTCCGCACAGACCTTGGCCCATATCGGTAAAGCACATACCTCCATCCCAGAAAACTTCACGGTCCACCCCAAGCTCAAGGCCTTGCTGGAACGCCGCGAGCTAATGTCCCGCGAGGGCAGCATCGACTGGGGCTTCGGCGAGATCGCCGCCTTCGGGTCCCTATTGATGGAAGGTGTTCCCGTCCGGCTCGCTGGCCAGGACTCGCGCCGGGGAACCTTCGTACAGCGCCATGCGGTGTTCCACGACCGGGCCACCGGCGAGGAATGGCTGCCGCTGGACCACCTCAGTGACGGCCAGGCCAAGTTCTGGATCTACGATTCGCTCCTGTCCGAATATGCTGCGATGGGCTTCGAATACGGCTATTCGGTGGAGCGACCGGACGCGCTGGTGATCTGGGAAGCCCAG
>DGBL01000241.1 GCA_002384315.1 Micrococcaceae bacterium UBA4005
CAGCGCGGCGAACTTGATCCGTTCATTGCAGCGCATGCACGGGTTGGGGGTCCGCCCAGCGGCATACTCGGCCACGAAGTCGTCCACGACGTCTTCCTTGAACCGTGCGGAAAAATCCCACACGTAGTACGGGATTCCGAGAATGTCGCATGCCCGCCAGGCGTCCCGGGAATCCTCGATCGTGCAACAGCCGCGGCTGCCGGTGCGCAAAGTCCCGGGCATGCGCGAAAGCGCCAGGTGGACGCCGACGACGTCGTGCCCGGCCTCGACGGCGCGGGCGGCGGCTACCGCCGAGTCGACCCCTCCACTCATTGCTGCCAGTACTTTCATGAAATCCGTTCCCTTGTCGCTAATGATTCCGGCGTCATAATCCAGTTCCCGCCGTCCTGATCGATGATTCGTGGCTGGCCAAGCCAGCACTCCTGGCTCGCTGGTAAGCATCCGGCAGGGCTGCCCTCAAAGCGTCAACATCCGCATCGGTGGATGTATGCCCGAGGCTGAACCGCTGCGCCCCCCGCGCCTCGTCCTCGCTCAGCCCCATGGCCAGCAACACGCGCGAGGGCCGTGGCACTCCGGCCGTGCACGCAGAACCGGTGGAGGATTCGATGCCAGCGAGGTCCAGGAGGAAAAGCAACGAATCGCCCTCGCATCCTGGAAACGTGAAATGTGCGTTTCCCGGCAACCTGCTGCCTGCTGCAGCCGGGTGCGGCACACCCCGCAGCACGGCTTCCGGGACCGCCGCGTGGACGGCGCCAATCAGGCGGTCGCGCAGGTCAGCGAGGCGTTGCGCTTCCCCGGGCAGCCCGGCAACGGAATCCTGCGCCGCGGCGGCGAACGCTGCGATTCCCGGGCTATCGAGCGTACCGGAGCGAATATCGCGCTCCTGCCCGCCACCGTGCTGGACCGGCGTGAGCTTGACGGAACGCCCGACGAACAGCGCACCAACTCCTACTGTCCCGCCGATTTTGTGGGCGCTCACCGCCATGGTCGCCAGACCCGATGTCCGGAAGGATATGGGCACGGAACCAAATGCTTGGACTGCGTCCGAATGCACTGGCACCGCATACGTCGCGGCGAGGGCTGCGATCTCGGCAACGGGCTGGATTGTCCCGACTTCGTTATTCGCCCACATCAGGGCGATGAGCGCCACCGAGGCACCGTGGGCCTCCAGTTCCGCGCGCACAGCATCGACGCGGACGGTGCCATAGGCGTCCACTGGAAGCCAGCTCACTATCGCGTTCTCGTGGTGCTCGAGCCATTCCACCGCGTCTTGCACCGCTGGATGCTCAATACTTGAACAGAGAATCCGTACGCGCCGCGGGTCCGCGGCGCGACGCGACCAGTACAGACCTTTCACCGCAAGATTGTCCGCTTCGGTACCGCCGGAGGTAAAGATGACCTCCGAGGGGTGGGCGTCCGCAGCCGCGGCAAGGGTTTCGCGGGCGTCCTCGACCCCTTGCCGGGCGCGCCTGCCGGAACTGTGGAGGGAGGATGGGTTTCCTCCACGGCCAAGTTCGTCAGTGAGGGCGGCCAGGGCGGGCGCCGAAACGGGCGTGGTCGCCGCGTGGTCCAGATACACGGGCATAGCCCTAATCCTACCGGCGCTGTCGGTTACAGCCGATTCACGTACGTTCCCCTCGACTAGCCCCGTCTTCCACTGGTTTCCTCCCACCCCTAGGCGATTGCACTGGCCCAGCGGGTTGATACTTCCATTTGGCCAGTGCGCCCGCGCAGTTTAAAGTCGACCCTACGCGCCCTGTTCCGGCGCCCCACCCCGGCGATGGAGGATTCCCTTGGCAGACCGGCCCGGCTCCTCCCCCTATGAAGTCCTCGGCGTTGACCGTGCTGCCTCGGCCAAAGACATCAAGGATGCTTACCGGCGTGCTGCCAGGGACTCGCACCCGGACCGGGGAGGAGACGCCGCCCGCTTCCACTCCATCACGGTGGCCTACGAGATCCTCTCGACTCCGTCGCGCCGGAAAAAGTACGACGACGAGCGGCCCGGCGCAACCGGGCCTGAACCCCAGCCCCGCCAAGGCTCATCCGGTACAGGCCCGACTGCCGCGGGCGGCAAGCCGTCGGCGCGTGAGGTGCCCGACCCGCCACAGTACGTGCCCGCGTTCTCTCCCACGCATCCGCCTGTAGTGCCGCTTGCCCTCGCCGGTCAGCAATCGCACGGTGCTCCGCGACGGCCCGGGCTGCTATCCAGGCTCAGCTCGACCGGGCGTTCGCAGCTGGATGGCGAGCGGCGGACAACCGCTCTGCTGGAACGGTCCCTGCTCACCTCCCTGCCCTCCGCGCGGCTTGTCGCAGGAGTGGAATTCAGCAGGCCGCCAATATCGATCGGGCACGCGCTGGTGGCTGGCTACCGAATGGCTGTCATCGATTCCCTCGCGGCCGCCCCTGGCAATTTCCATTGGGACGGCAGCCGGTTGAGACACCAGGGACGGACCATGCCAGAGCTATCTCTGCCGGCGGCGGTTTCCGCGCTGCAGGAGCTCTTCCCGGAATGCAATGTCAGGGGGTGGCTGATTCTCCACGGTTCTCCGGAGAACCCGTTCGACCCTGTCATTGACACTCCTCCCGGGGTCTCGGGCTCGGAGACCGCGCTCGTGCAAGTGGTCAATGCCGGATCAGCAGTGCGCACACTGGGAAGCTTCCTGCGTGGCGGACCGCAACCCCACGTAATCCAGCTCGAGGTGCTCAAGAGGCTTCTTGCGGCGGCCACGGGCTAGGATGGGAGCGTGTTCCGCATCCTCTTTCACACACCCGAGATTCCCGGCAATACCGGTAACGCGATTCGCCTGGCTGCGGTATCCGGCGCGGAACTGCACCTGGTGGAACCGCTGGGATTCGATTTCGAAGATTCGAAGCTGCGTCGGGCCGGACTGGACTACCACGACCTTGCTGTGCTGAAGGTTCACCCGGACCTTGACTCGGCCTGGCGGGCACTGACACCGGAGCGGGTATTCGCTTTCACCTCCGATGGTGAGGACACCTACACTGACATCCAGTACCAGCCCGGGGACGTCCTGATGTTCGGACCGGAATCGACGGGGCTTTCAAAAACGCTTAAGCACGATCCGCATGTCACGGCCCGGGTGCGATTGCCGATGCTCGAATCACGGCGTTCGCTTAATCTGGCTAATGCAACGTCCATCGTGCTCTACGAGGCTTGGCGCCAACATGGCTTTGCCGGCGCGGCGAGCTGAGTCCTATCCCCGAGGAGCCCTGATGACCCAGCACGACATCCCCGCACCGGTTGACCACGGCGCTGACGCGTACGACCGCCTTGCCCCGTCGATGTGGAACCCGATGGGCAACGCTGTCGCCGCGGCGGCGGACATCCTGGTGGGAGAGCGGGTTCTGGACGCTTTCGCTGCGACCGGGGCAGCAACAATTCCGGCAGCGCAGCAGACTGGTCCAGAGGGTTATGTCGATGCTGTCGACCCGGAGGAAGGGCTGATCGGGCTCGCCCGCAGCAAGGCGCAGGCCATGTCCTTACGTAATGTGCGCTTCGCGGTCGCTGAACCTAGCGCGTGGGTCGGAGCCGATCCGTACGACGCGGCCCTGAGCTGTTATCCACTCCCACGCGT
>DGBL01000188.1 GCA_002384315.1 Micrococcaceae bacterium UBA4005
GCGAACCTGCGCTACGCCGTCGCCTGCGGACGCGCCGGCGACACCCGAACACTCGCCACACCCACCGACCGGCGCGCGCGCTCACTCGCCGTCCGCGACGCACTCCGGGACGGCTGGGACCCGATCGCCTACGCCGCCGCGTCCGGCATCACCCCACCAGCAGATCACCCCACATTGTTCTAGAATCCGCTACGGTAGAACCGAGAAACGGACCCCGCCACGTGGCGGGGTCCGTTTCTAGTGGAGCGGTTCGGGTTGTGTCAGCGGTGAGCTGCAAGCCGCTGTTCGCGGCGCCGAGAGTGGTACTGCGGGAGCGTCCATCGGAGTGGAGTCTGGTCGAACAGGAACAGGGCTAGATGCGAGCGGTACCGAGCGCCATTACGCAGCGCGAAACTCCAGTGACCTACCAACCACGCCACCGCGCCGAGCGCGGCCACCGTCGGCGCCCAGGTGCTCCCTTGCACCACCCCGAAGAAACCGATGATGGCGCAGAAGCCGCCAAAAAACCGCGCCACTGGGGGCAGAACGAACGCGCCGGCGGACACTACCGCCACCGCCAAAACTGCTGTCCCTGGATCCCACATCTCCGAACCGCCTTCCGTGTCGAAACTTGAACAACACACTCCAAGATCGCATCCACCTACGACAGTTAGACGGCCTGCTTCCCGGTTCGACGGTCAGACCGCATGGAAGTCGGAGGGCATATCGGTGTGTTCGAAGTCGCGGCCTAGTTGTTTCGCGCGAGCCATTCCTTCCTCGATGGTCCAGACCGCTTCGTGTCGAGTCACTTGCTCGCGGTACAGCCACACCTCATCGGCCGTCGTGTCGGTGACAACGAGGTTGCCCGGGCCACCTATCGGGCCATGAAGCTTGATATGTAAATATTTGGACCGGTGACCGTTGGTGTACTCCGGGAACTCATGCAGCGTGTCACCAAACAGCCCGAACCCGGGAGTGCCGACGTCATAGGCAATGCCGTGCGCGTCGCTGTAGTCCTCGAGGCTGAACCGCATTGGCCGCGCGACGATTAGATCGTTAGCCGGCACCCAGCGCACCACACCGTTAGCGGAGTGAGCGGACTCGATGTGACGAGCAGCGCCGTGAAGTGCTGCTGCAGCCTGACGCAGTGCAGTGGCCGCGGTGTCGATCCCGGTGCCGTCGCCCCGGTCGTCTTCCCCGACGTGCTCAGTGCCTTCTGTCACGCGGTCGTGCCAACGACTTAGCTGCGCTGCAACCTGCGCCAGGTGACGGGCGGACGCCCCCAGGCTCCCTAACAGTGCGTACGAGTCGGGAGGGTTCGGGACGTTGCGCGTGCTGTGGGCGAGTTGTCTCGCCGCAGCTTCAACTTCGTCCGCCACTTCCGTCTGGCGCTGTTCGTCATTCATGTTCGCCTTCCGTCTCGCCTCGACCGGTGTGCTTTGCCACCATCGACTCACCGGTCATAGCTCGGCCCTCACACGCTCGAGTACGGACGGGAACTCCGAAGCTGCGACACCGAAGTCCCACCGGAGGCGCTCAATGGCCTCATCCCTGGAGTAGTCCAGGGCCGCGAGCTGATCGTCGCGCATGAAGATCAGCGCATTGAGGAGCTTCTCGCCCATCGACCAGGCTGGATCTGGCTCTCCGTCCTGCGCCTTGGCGTACCGCGAACGCTCCACTGCGCGGGCGATGGTGTGCGGTTGCTGCTCCCGCTGCCTCTCTAAGATCCTGTCGGCTCCGGTACTCATCGGTCCCCCTCCGCCAAAGTGCTCATTAGTTCTTCGAGTGTCCTTCGTAGGTACGACATTGCAGGCCCTCCCGTCTCCCGGGCGCCTATTTGGCAGGGAGCAGCCAAGCCAACGGTGTATGTACGAACAGCACGCGCGCCGCCCTCGACGAGACCTTGCGCGGGTGATGGATCGTGAACGTCCACGATCCAACGAGCCACAGCCAGGCACCTGCTGCGAGTGCGGCAAGCCCCCAGGGCGAGCCCTGCACAAGCGCGACCGCGCCGAGAATGGCGACCACGCCACCGAGGAACCGCGCGAGCGGTGAGTACACGTAGCCAAGTCCGAACAGAATCACGCCCGCTGTCAGAACCTCAAGCATCACGGCCGCGCTCCCAGTCGATCTTCCTCGAAGGGAAACGGGGGCCAGCGAGTGGATCTATCGGCCCCTCCCCTCGCCCCAGCGGGATCACCTGCCCTCCCATCGCCTCCATCATCTCGCGATAATCGGAACCCATCGAGACCTCAACGATGGGCGTTCCGTCCAATTCGTCCATGCCGTTCTCCTGATCCAATTCGTCCTGACCTGAGCCTGCTGGTGTCGATCATGACGTGCCTACCGTTGCATTTGCGGGCGTCTCATTTCCTTGGCCGTGAGAGATCACCGTCAGTGTGGATCCCGTCCCACTCAGGCGCAGGTCACCGACTCTCAGATCCTCTGTCAGAACGCCAGGCAAGTGGCGACTAAATGTTCAGCACGCCAAGCTAGCGGTAGAGTGATTGCGCCCATCGAGGCGATCGCCTCGTGCGTTCAGGCTGCTGGATGGCTTCCGAAATGCTCGTCGATGGCCCTCTCTTCGCCCTCTCGTGACGGACCCTTCTGATAACTATTGTTCTTAAAGATCAAGCGCCACCAGAGGGCGCTTCAGGTAAGGGAAGTGGGCAGCTCAGATGGTGGATGTGCGTCTCGCGATACCGCCGGAAATTGCGGCAGGTATCGCGGCCGGGCAACTGGTCCGCAACGGCAGTGTTGTCCGCACCTTGGCTGGACAATTCTTCGCGTTCCTCGATGAAGTCGACGGTCCAACAAGCTCACCCGCTGCGGCCGGAGCTGTCGCATCCGTGAAGAAAAGCTCCGCCGCGGGCTCCTCCGCTGCAGACCGCGCTCTCGCATTGGCAAGAGCCAACCCGGTCACAGCCGGCGGTGTGGGCATCGCCGCAGCCGTCACGGTCGGCGCGGTCGCCCTCGCCGGTCGGGAAGCGCGGAGGAGGAAGGCCGCCAGCGATGAGAGCATCCGGCGCTTCTGGTCCGCACTGCAGCATTACGTCGTTCAGACGGGAGATGGGTCCGTCACGGGCGTCGTGATCGACGATCTCCAGGCCGCGTGGTCCGCAGTCCAATCCCTGCCAGGCAAGCGCCTGCGCGAGGTGATTACGAACCCGAACCTACTGATGTTGATGCAGCCGATTGCCGACTACACCAGGGACCTCGCCGCAGCGAATGACACCGAACTCCCCATCGATTTCTCCAGGAACCCCCAAGTCGTAGATCTCCAGAAGTACCTCGAACAGCAGAGGCAGATTCTGGACGGTCTAGGTGACACTGCCTGATCGCCCCGCTTGAGATGGCACGATTCTCGCCTGAAAGTCCAGCTCATGTCTGTCGCTGGAGTGCCCGGTAG
>DGBL01000234.1 GCA_002384315.1 Micrococcaceae bacterium UBA4005
CGGCAGGCTGAGCGCGTGGGGTTTTGCCGGACCGTGGGCGGAGCGCCGAGGCTTCGACAGTATTGTGCAGGCAGCCTCCGGGATCGCCCTGCTGGAATCGAAGGATGGAATTTCCCCGGGTGCCCTCCCGGCGCAGGTGCTGGACCACAGCGCAGGCTACCTCCTGGCCGGCGGCGTGCTCGCTGCGCTACGGTCCAACCGCACGGAGGGTGGCTCATGGCTGGTGGAAACCTCCCTGGCCCGAATTGCCTCGGCGCTGCTCGCCCTCGCGAAAAGCCCGGCCGGTGGGCGCGCCACGGGCTTCAACCCGACCGTGGAGACCGTCCAGGCGGCGGCCGGTGCGCTCAGCTACGCGCTGCCTGCCTTCCAGCTCAGGACGGCGGCTAGCGGGTGGCCGTTTCCAAGCCACCCCTGGGCTGACGACGCGCCGGAATGGGATGCCTCCCCGACCCAGCCCGGCGACGCCGCGAGACGGCCTTTGTAAGCGTGGTGTCGTAAACTTTTAGGGATACCGATGAACCAGAATCCTTCGCGTGAAAGCCCCATCGACGCCGAGTTCACCCCGTGGCCCCGGCCGATCAGCGCGCCCGCACTCGGACTGGTCAAGAAGCTCCTCCTACTGGTGGCCGCCCTCGTGGTGGTGAACCAGTTCCTCCCGGCGGACGGATTCAACGTCATGTTCAACGAGCTCTTCACCCTGCTGCTGGTGATGTCATGGCTCGGCCCCGCTGGCCGCCTTCTCGCACGGTACTCCCGGCGTCGTCATCCCGAAGCAGGCACCGGTGGTGCAGGCAATTAGGCGGTTGACCACGAGTTGCGATTCACCAGGCATCCATGCCTACTCGATCCTCAGACCCGCTCGGGTAACCACCTGTAAGCACCTCTAGCGCTGGCCAGGCTCCCAACTAAACCTTCAGCCACCCTGGGCTTGGCCTTCTCACGTATGGAAAAATCCACATGTGTTCTTGAGGCTCTCCCCCTGTTATGTTAACCAGTCTTGTGATTGAGTTGGCTCAATATTCCCCGGCAAAAAGGATTAGAGCCATGTCCAGAGGAACCGTACTAGAAACCATCACCCTCGAAGAAGCGCAACGCGTCATCGACTCCGCCGCACAAAAGGCCACCGAGATCGGCCAACCCATGAACATCGCAGTGGTCGATGCTGGCGGAAACCTCAAAGCACACGTGCGGATGGACGGCGCAAGCATCGGCTCAATCACCGTTGCAATCAACAAGGCTTACACGTCCATTGCGTTCCAATGCCAGTCCGGGGATCTCCAGGAAGCGACTCGCCCGCACGGCCCAATCTACGGCCTCAGCGACGCCCATGGCGGACGGATAGTAGTGTTCCCCGGTGGGATTCCGTTGGTCCGCGACGGGCGGATTATGGGGGCGATCGGTGTGTCCACCGGAACAGTCGAGCAGGACCAGGCGGTCGCCGAAGCAGGGGTGGAAGCTTACTAAAGGCTACCGGGCCGAGCCCCGCAGCGGCCACGAACGTCCCAATGCCGTCTTTGTCCATGTCCTGCATAGGTACGCACGGAACCACCTTCAAAAAAAATAGTGAAGTACAGGGGACCTGAACGATGACCGACACAGCAAGTGTGCAGCACCATCGAGATACGCTCCAACCGCTCGCGCTACCACATCGGCATCGGACGAGTCCACGCCCGCAAACACATCCTGATGCTCATCCACGACGCCAACGTCACCATCAGCGACGCCACCACCGGAGAAATCATCCGCGAACTCACCATCGACCCCAACCGGGACTACCAACCCAGAACATCCAAACAAAAAACACCCCGGTCCGAAGACCGGGGTGTAACCGATGACCCGACTCATCCGTGAAGGATGTCGCGACTCATGACAATGGTGGAGCTTAGGGGAATCGAACCCCTGACCTTTTCATTGCGAACGAAACGCTCTACCAACTGAGCTAAAGCCCCGGGCCCTCTAGGGGACCGTGTGACCTGATTCTATGTGGACGGACGGCAGCATCACAAAATGGATAACTGCCGTCCGCGCCCCGCAAGCGCTGATCAGGTCAGTTCGCTGTCCTTGATGTCGGCAATCGGCGTGAGCAGGGCAAAATCCAGCTCGGTACCTAGGGACTGGCCGTCGCGGACGCGGTTGGGCCAGTCGCGGTTGGTCAGCGCGGATTTTCCAAGCGCGACGGCGTCGGCCTGACCGGAGCGGACCAGTTCCGCGCCTGCCTCCGGATCGTCTAGGTTTCCGTTCGCAATAACAACCACCCCGGAATGCCGCTTGGCCAGGGCCGCCAGCGAGTCAACGCCGCCCACGAACGCTGGATCAGCGGCGCGGTATTCGGTGGTGTGAATGTAATCGATCCCGGTAGCGCCCAGTGTTTCGAAAATCGTCTTGGCATCGTCAGTTCCATCGCGCCAGCGGTGGTCCGCATCGCTGACCTTGGACTGGGAGATCCGAATCCCCACGACGAAGTCCGGCCGGACAGCGGCGCGGATATCCCGGCAAACTTCCGCAGCGAGCCGAACCCTGTTTTCGCAGGATCCGCCGTAACCGTCGGTGCGGGCGTTGAGGTAGTCGGTGAGAAATTCGTCAATCAGGTAACCGTTCGCGCCGTGGATCTCGACTCCGTCGAATCCTGCCTCCTGCGCGTAGAGGGCCGCGCGGACGAAACTCGCACGCGCATCCTCGATCTCGGCTGGAGTGATCTCCTGCGGCACCCGGTACGGGCCCACCCCGCGGTAAATCCCCAGCTGCTCCCCCTTAGGCCTAATCGCGGACGGACCGACCGTCACATCGGTGAACCGGTTGCCCTGGGACTGGGAGCCTGCGTGCATCAGCTGGGCGAAGATCAGGGCTCCGCCCTGATGGGCGGCCTCGACAACTGGCTTCCAGGCCTCCGCCTGTTCGGCATTGGCAATGCCAGGCTGGTTGAGATAACCCTGGCTGTACTCGGTGTCGATGTAGGTGCCTTCGGTGATCAACAGCCCGAATCCACCGCGGGCGAACCCACCGTAGTAGGCAACCATACGATTGGTGGCGCTGCCCTCAGCGGTCGCGCTGACGCGCGTCATCGGCGCCAGTACAACCCGGTTGGGGATCTCCGTTGGGCCGATCCGCACCGGCGCAGCGAGCGTTTCGTGAGCCGTCGTCAAAGAACTAGACATATACGCAATCCTTTATCGTGGGTGGGTGTTCAGCGGACGGGTGTCGGGCCGCCCGGCAGCGGTATTTGGCAAGGGCTGCCAGGCGGCCTCGACAGTCCGTGGTACTAGTCGGTCCGCGCCTTGCGGGGGTCGACGTTGCGGGCACCGAGGATCAGCAGTCCGGAGGCGAAGATCGGCAGGACACCCCACCAGAAGGCCGCTCCGGTCCACGACATCCCCGCACTGAGCGACGCCGTGATCAGCACACCGCCAATAATGGCACCGACCTGGCCTGCGGCGTTGATGATCGAACCGCCCGTAGCCCGGGTGTGGACGGGAAAGCTCTCGCTGTTGAAGAACAGCAGCGACGCATACGGGCCGATGAGGAAGAACAGGCCTGCGCTGTAGAGAGTGATGATGAGGGCAAAGTTACCGTTCGGAGCCAGCAGCATGGCACCGAACGAAACGCTGCAGAGAATCCAGCCGATGGAAATGGCATTGCGGCGTCCGATGCGGTCCCCGAGCCAACCAAAGAAGAGATAGCCCACAAAGGCTGTGGCATTGGAAACGATCAGGATCCCCAGAGCGTTGTCGAACGTCACGCCCTTTCCGCTCTCCGCACTCAGGATCGAGGTACCCAAGATCGCGAACGCCAGCACACCGAGCCAGCTCAGCAGGAACGAGAAACCGATGACGACGGTGGAACGAAGCGATTCGCCCTTGAAAGCAGCCGCGACCGGGGTAGCAGTCTCAGTCAGGTCCACGCCGACCGAGTCGGCCAAGGCGTGTGCCTCTTCGGTCTTGCCTGCACGCAGGAGCTTTTCGGCTTCGTGCCGAGCAACGAACTGGGGGCTCTCCTTGAGGTAGCGTCCCGCAATGTAAATGAAGATGGCGGGGAACGCGGCAACAACGAACGTCCACTGCCATCCGCCAATCGGCAGGATCAACGCGATCGACCCTGCTGCCAGAACCGATCCGACAGGCCAGCCGGACTGCACCATGGAGTAGATGAACCCGCGACGCCGGGCTTTGGCCGGATCCGAGTAGGCGTGCGCGAACATTTCACCGAGATACGTCGCATTGATAGCCTGCTCTGCATACCCAAGCCCAGCGATCGAACGGATCAGGATCAACAGGACGAAGCCGAGCCCCGCCACCACACCGAGCACCCAGCCGACCGCTGCGGTGAGCAGCGAGGCGATGGCAGCACCCATGACCGCAATGATGATGCCCTTGCGGCGACCGATCTTGTCCACAATGGGGCCGACGCCGAAGGCAACGAGCGCCGTCCCGACAGTTATCCAGGTGTTCAGTCCCGTCGCAGTGCTTGCTTCCCAGCCGAAGTCGGCTGCAATAACCGGAAGCAGATTACCGAAAAGTACGAAGTCGTAGACGGCGAACGTCCAAGCGAAGAAGCAGATCCATGTTGCAATTTTCACGTCCCGCGTGGTCACTTTGGACACTGGCGGGAGCGTCGATTCAGATATGGTCATGACAATTCTCTTTCTGATTGGTTTGCTTTTGTGACAGTGGTGGGCGGATTATTCCGCTTCCCCGGAGCCCGGATATGCGTCGGGTTTTATAGAGTGCTGTTCAGGAATCGCTCCCGGATGTCCTCCCGCGATGCGCCTGCCGCGAGGAGCAGGGTAAGCAGCAACCGGGCTTTGAGCCCGTCCAGGACACCAGCGCTCAGCAGCCCGTTCGCAAGCAGGTCCTTCTCCGAACCGGGAAACCCGTAGGTTGACTCATAAAGCTCGCCGGCCCCGGTGCGGGTAGCGAAGACCACGGGGTACTTCAGCGCCGCTTCCGTGAGCGCTGGCATCAGTTTTCCTGGCACGTGGCCGCCGCCGAAGCTTTCGAGGACAACCCCGTCAATACCCGCTGCGGACCCGACGAGGGCATCGATCATTGCGCTATCCATACCGAGTCCCAGCTTGACCAAGGCCACCTGGGGGATCGTAGATTCCGAACCCGCAGGCACCGCAATCCGCTCCGTCCGGAACCGTGGAATAACCGGAACCTGCACCCGTCCCTCCGTGATCCACCCGATCGGACCCGCATTGGGCGAGCAGAATGCTGTGACACTGCTGCTGTGCGTTTTCCGCACGAACCGGGCCAGATGTATTTCGTCGCCGAACACTACGACAGGCCCCAGCCCCGCAATTTTCCCGTCCACGGCGACCTGCACAGCTCCCACCAGGTTTGCCGGCCCGTCTGCGCCCGGCAGGCCCGGGTTTCGCATAGCGCCGGTGAGCACCACGGGAATATCGCTGGTGAGAAGGAGGTCCAACAGGAACGATGTTTCCTCCAGGGTGTCCGTTCCCTGGGTGATGACTACACCGACGATGCCCTCTGCCGCCATGGTGTCGATCAGTTGGGCGAGCTCAAGAATGTCTTCGATGGCAAGGTCGCCCGAAGGGTACTGCCGGAAAGTGGTCGCGGTGAGGGTCGCCAGGCCACGGATTTGCGGGACCATATCGAAGAGCGCCTCGGCCGTCAGCGTGGGGACGGCGCTGCCGCCCGACGAATCGGGCATCGAAGCGATTGTTCCACCGAGGGTAATCACGGCCAGGCGTGGTGGGTGATGCGACACGTTGTTGATCCTTTGACTCGCTCTGATATCGGGACGATTGACCCCTCGTGGAGGGTCCGATCCGCGGGGCAGGCGGACCCTCCACTGGGACGAAAAGCTACTTAGGGCATTTCGCGGTCAAAGGGGTACTGGCTGTTTTCCGCGAACGGGAACCGCTTCCTGAAGTCATCGGCGATCACCTCGAACGTTTCGAAGGACACTCCCGGGTGGCGCTGGATGTGCTCGAGGAAGCGCTCGAGCATCATCAGTACCTGGGGCCGCCCGGAAACATCCGGGTGGATGGTGATGGGGAAGATGGCGTAGTCGTACTCGCGGTACACCCAGTCGAACTGGTCCTGCCACATCTGTTCGATATCGCGCGGGTTGACGAACCCGTGGCTGTTCGGGCTGCCCTTGATGAACATCATCGGAGGCAGGTCATCGATGTACCAGCTGAAGTTGATTTCAACGAGGTCAATTTCCTTGCCCCGCACAAGCGGCTTCATCCAGTGCGCGGCTTCCTTGGACAGGTCGATCTTCGTCCAGGTGTCGCCGGTGCGTGCATAGAACGGCTGGAAGTCGTGGAATGCCTGGCTGTGGTCGTAGGTGAATCCGTTCTTGAGCAGCAAATCGGTGGTCACGGAAGACAACTCGCACCAGGGGGCAATATAGCCACGTGGCCGCTGACCGGAGAATTTCTCGATCAACTCGATGGATTTATTGAGGACGTCCTCTTCCTGTTCAGGCGTCATGGCGATCGGGTTCTCGTGCGAGTACCCGTGCGCCCCCAATTCGTGACCGGCTTCGACGATCTGCTCAATGCGGTGCGGAAAAGTCTCAATTGAGTGCCCTGGCGAGAAGAAGGTGGTCTGCAACCCGTACTTGCGGAAGAGGTTGAGCAACCGGGGAATACCAACTTCGCCAGCGAACATTCCTCGCTGGATATCGGCAGGAGAATCCTCTCCGCCGTAGGACCCAAGCCACCCCGCCACTGCATCGATGTCCACACCGATGCAGACCTTGATTTCCTTTGCCATTATTTTCTCCTTCTGTATCAGTTCCACGAAAGCTAGGTGCCCCCGCTGGACGCTTTGCTCGCCTGCGCCGCCTCGGCAGCGAAAAGTAAGCAGTGTGCGCAATCCTTTGCACTCGCTGTTCGATCCGGTGAACTGAGCGTATGGGTGATCCGCATCACCCGTCAAGGTATTTCTTAAAGAGATTTATCCGCTATATTGCAGGCTTCAACACCGGAATCGGCAGTCCTACCGATGTCGATCGGCTTGCTAGGGCTGCCAGAACGGTGACTTTTATGCAATCCTTTGCAATAACGTTCACCCCAGCGTGCTCCGTTCTGGAAGGAGCCTGTCATCTAGTAGTCTCGTAGAGCGCTTTACGTCGATGAATTAAGGATCGGGAATGCCGAACGCACCCAAGACGGTGACACTGGTGGAGGTCGCCAAGCGCGCGGGCGTCCACGTTTCCACGGCGTCCAGGGCGCTATCCTCAAGCGCCTCCGGAATATCCGCCTCCACCGTTCACCGCATCAGGGGTCTCGCGGAGGAGATGGGATACGAGCCCGACCCGGCTGCCGCCGCGCTGCGCACCGGGCGCAGTGGTGTTTTGGGTGTCCTTGTACCGCTGCTCTCCGACTACGTGCTCGCCCGGATTTACGAGGGCGTTGACGCAACAGCGCTGGCGTCCGGGTACAACACGTTCGTCTCGAATACAAAAGATAATCCCGTCCTGCGCAAGGAACGGCTCAATGAGCTGCTTGCCCGCCGCGTGGAAGGGATCGTGCTCGGAGATGCCCGGCTCGACGGCGATGAAGTCGTCGAAATCCTCAAACGCAAGCGCGTCCCCTACGTGCTGGTGAACCGCCGGCTGCGCGGCCACCCGTCCGTGACTACCGACGACGTCCAGGGCGGACGGCTCGCTGCGGCCCACCTGCTGGAGCTGGGGCACGACAATATAGGGATAGTTGCAGGACCGAGCTATGCAAGCACCTGTGTGGAGCGTACCCACGGTTTTGTCTCCCAATATCTGGCCGCCGGGCTGAGCATCCCGGACCATCAGATCCTCGAGTCTGGCGCTGATGCGGTAGCAGGGTATCGTGCCGGTTCGACGCTGCTCGAACGCTCACCGAACATCACTGCAATCTTCGCCATCAATGACTCAGCGGCTATCGGAGTCATGGGTGCCATCCGCGAGCACGGAAGGACCCCCGGCCGCGATGTCGCCGTGGTGGGCTACAACGACATCCCGCTGGCGACCTATCTCCCGGTCCCGCTGACCACGGTCAGATCGTCGATGTTCGAGATGGGACGCGAGGGCATGTCCATGCTCCTGAACCTCATCGAAGGCAAGCCGGCACCGCCGAAGTTATTGCCCCCGGTGTTAATGGCGCGGGCTTCATCCGGCAGTAACGCTACGGGCGGGCGCTAGGGACGAAGGTCTCCAGGGACAGGGCAAGCTGTTCGGCCGTAATTCCCTGGAGGATGAACACCATCGCCGTCGCCGTTTCCCGTGCTGTGTCCGCGAACGATTCGGCCGTTCGCGGCAGGGCGATAACGTTACCCACGGATTGCAGCACGAGTGGGCCGTTCGCTGTATGGATCATCCCTTTAGACCGCAGCACGCCCTGCGGATGCGCCCGGGTCAGGGCATCCAGCCACACCGCATACTCGGCCCAAGAGATCCGCGGGGAGAGTGCGGCGACCCACGCAGCGGGGGCCCAGCCGCCGTCGTCGTCGTCGTGAAGGGGCACGGGCGGGCGTTCAGCGGCTTGGCGTACCACCGAGTCCGGCAGCTCGGTTTCCCACCCGTCAACCGACTGGCTGAACACCGCGACCGGGTTGAGTTGCCGGACCAGGGCAGCCAATTCGGCCAGCGCGGCGTTCGCGGCGAGATCCGCTTTGGAAAAAATGAGCCGATCGGCGTTCCTGACCTGCGCACGGGCTAGCTCCTGATGTCGCAACTGGCTCTCGCCATTGACGCTGTCCACGACTACAAGTAGTTCACGCAGCGCCAGGTTGGCCTGGAGCACCGGGTGGGTGGTGATCAACTCCACGATGGTTCCAGGATCAGCGACGCCGGAGGTCTCGATGAATATCTCGGTGACCGCCTCACCGGACGCGGTTTCGCGTCGATGCTGGGTCCCGATCAGACCGATCAGGCAAGAGGTCAGCTCGTCCCGCCTGTCGCAGCATACGCACCCGCCGGCAATCAGCCGGATTTCAGTCGGGACGTCAGAGACGGCATCGAGTATCCAGTTATCCACGCCTTCGTCGGCGTAGTCGTTAACAACAACCGCTGCGCGCCCGGGGGCGCCTGAGGCCGCACGCTGAGCAAGAATATGGGTGAGCAGGGTCGTTTTTCCCGCGCCGAGAAACCCTCCGATGATCGTGACGTCGATCATCGGCTGCCTGTGCGCGCGTGGCGGGCGATGGTTGCCGGATCCAGCGGGTCGAAGCTGGCTTTGGTGAGTTTATGGGCGGCCGGGGCAAGCTCGGCCAGTTGCCGTATGGTCACGGTGGCCCCCGTCGTGCTGCGCACCGATAATGTCGACGCTCCCGGATAGTGGCTGACCTTCACCCCTGCCGGCCCCAGAAGCGCGCTGGCCGCGGACGCCAGTTCGGTGCGTGCCTGCAGGCGCCCGGCAGCGCTATCCGGCACTCCCGCACTAAACCAGTCGATACCCGGCGGTGGCGCGCCACACCCTGCACACATAAAGTCCTCCCAGCTACCCTGCCAACTCCGACGCCGACCCTAGCTACAAGTTCTACCTGATCCTGCCCGCCCAAACCACTGCAATGGGCCGCGCAGTGCGTGTCCTGTACCGTTGTCATCGACACTAAGTACACTTATTCCGGCTTCGTGCCCTCACCAAGGAGGACCAATGAGTACACCAGGAACAGGCAGCGGCACCAGTGGAACACCGGATCCGGAGGGCCGCCGGGCGGCTGCCCCGGAGACCGTCGACAACACCCCCCGCCGCGTCGAAGCAACCCCCCTTGGAGACGGGTCGGAGCACACCAGCGTCCTTGACCCATCCGAGCGTTCGAGTGGTACCGCTGGCGTCGGGCACACCCGCGCCGTCCCGGTAACACACACCAAGGACGCCGACGACGACGGCCTCACCGACCGCCGACCGCGCCGCGATCGCACCGAGCCCGCATACGACGCCGTTCCCGCGGTTGAGGACCGTCGCGTGCTGCATCAGCGCGAGCGTGAGGAATTCGGTGGCATGAAGTTTGGCGCCGCGTTCTTCGGCTGGCTCAGCGCCACCGGAATGTTCGTGCTTATCTCAACCCTTCTGGGGGTGGTTGCGGCCGTCACCGGCCTACTATCCCCCACGAATCTAAGTGGTACTGCCGACCAGGCTGCCCAGGATCCAGCGGTGGCGATGATAGCCTCAGCCGTCGTCATTCTAATCACCATCCTGATTTCCTACTTCGCCGGCGGCTACGTTGCTGGACGGATGGCCCGCTTTGACGGGATGAAGCAGGGTATTGCCGTGTGGCTCTGGGCGTTGACCATGGCTGGAATCATGGCGCTGATCGGTCTCGGGGTCAGCAACCAGGCTGGTTCAGCGGCCATCCCGCCGGGAATCCTGGGCATGCCTGACCTGCAGGCCGTGGGCGGAGATCCCCTGGCGATGAGCGTTACCGCCGTCCTCGCCGGCTTGCTGGCGGCCCTCATCGGCGCGATTCTGGGAGGACTGACCGGGATGCGTTACCACCGGCGGATCGACCGCGCCGACTTTGACGTTGAGGACGCCGCTCTCTGAGCAGAACCTTCGCGACCCAAGCTGCACCTCGCCCCGGGCTGGACCCGGGCTAAAAGGCCCCACGCTAAAAGACGGTCGAGAAAAATCCTGCGCCGATGCTGAGGATCATGGCCGCGACAATGAGCCAGACGATGGGTGTGCGGAATTTGTGTATTGTTCGCATGATTGGTCCCAGTCTAGCGAGCGTTCCGCCGGGCGAGTTTTTTCAGCCCGGCGGCCGGGCAGATCGGCTCCGGCCAGCGGGGCAGTAACTGATCTCCCAAGGTCACCTGGCGCATGCGTCGACCGAACATCGGGATCACCCATTCCTGTACCCAGGCCGCCTCCCGTGCCAGCATTTCCCGCGCTCCGCGGCGGGAGGGGAACTCCAGTTGCAGGGGCCGCAGCGTATGCTCCACCCCGAGCACGCGCAACACATGGGCTGCAAGGTTGCGGTGCCCTGCCGGGGACATATGCAAGCGGTCGATGTCCCACATGGCGGGACTGTAGTACTCATCGAAACACCAGTAGTCGACCAGCAGGGCATCGAATTCGCGCGCGATGCGGCGCACATGGTCGTTATAGACCCAGTTCCGGCGTTTTATCGGTTCCAGCATGGGATGCACGGGAATATCGAAACCCGTAAACAACAGCGGCCTCGCGCCCGAGGCCGCGATGCGCTCCACCATGATGCGGTACTGGGACATCAGCTCCTCGACATCTGTACGCAGTTCCATGATGTCATTCCCGCCCGCATACAGGCTCACCATCGTCGGCCGCAAGGATAATGCGTGCTCCAACTGCTCATCACGGACGTGGCGCAGGCGTTTGGAGCGGATGGCGAGGTTTGCGTATTCCCAGGCCGGGTCCCGCTTGGATAGCTGTTTGGCGACCCGGTCGGCCCAGCCCCGAACCCCGTTGGGCAGACGCGGATTCCAGTCGCCGACACCTTCGGTGAAGGAATCTCCTATTGCCACCCATCTACCCGCCACCGGCGCCAGCATAGTCGGCGCAAACGACGTTCAGTCCACGCCCGGGAAAATTCCGGGTGAACCCATCGCTGCGCGAAGACGCCGCTACGGTGCGGGATAGGCTCGTACCATGCGCCGTCATTTCACCCCGGGTTCCGCCTCCAACACCGATTTCTACCGCCTCCTGACGGCGGTGGTAGTACCGCGTCCCATCGCATGGGTTTCCTCGCGCTCCGCTTCGGGCGTGGACAATCTCGCCCCGCATTCCTTCTTTACCGTGGCCTCCGTCAGCCCGCCCATCATTCAATTCACCTCGGTGGGGCACAAGGATTCGGTGCGGAATATTGAGCAGACCGGAGAATTTGTGGTCAGCTTCGCCCCGGAGGACCTGTTCGAAGAGGTAAACGCCACTGGAACCGCTTTCCCGCCCGAGGTCAGCGAGTTCGACGCCGTCGGGATTGCCCGCGAGGACAGCGCCGTCGTCGGGCCTCCTCGTGTCGCCCAGTCTCCGGTCGCGCTGGAGTGCCGCCTGCACTCTATGCAGGAGATGGGAAACTGTACGTTGGTCTTCGGGGAAGTGGTCCATGCAGCCATCCTCGAGGATGTCCTCGATGGTGACCATCCCCGCATCGATCGGATGCGCCCGCTCACCAGGCTCGGGCTCGAGCAGTGGGGAACTGTCGCCGGCCTGCGGAGCATATCGCGGATTCCCGTGCATGAATGGCCCGGTCATTTCGCCGCGGGCGGGCACAGCACGGTCAGCTGACGCACAGCCCCCGTACAGGATGCGGGCGTAGAATTGATGCATCTGCGGTAATCACACCGCCGTCGATGGCTGCAGAGCCCGAACCCCAGGGATTTTAATGACTGTTGCCGCCACTGGCCGGAAAGTGCGCATTTCCAGACCGAATGATGTTGTCGCCACCTACTCCGCATTGTTGAAGCAGGTCCGGGCAGAAGGATTACTAGCCCGGCGGCGGCGCTTCTACGCCTCGGTTTTCGCACTGCTCGCCGTGGCGATGGGAGCCGCGTGGACAGGATTCGCCCTCCTGGGAGACACCTGGTTCCAACTGCTGATCGCTGCAGTGCTCGGCATCGTGCTCACCCAGATGGCATTTCTGGCCCACGAGGCTTCCCACCGGCAGATCTTTCGCACCCCCCGGGCCAACGACTGGTCAGGCCGGATACTGGCTGCCGGAGTGGTCGGCATCAGCTACGCGTGGTGGATGGACAAGCACACCCGCCACCACAACGACCCCAACGTCAGGGGCAAAGACCCGGACATCGAGATGGATACCGTTTCCTTCCTTGAGGAAGACGCCGCGCGGACCAAGGGGCTACATGCCTGGATAACACGCCGCCAGGGCTACCTCTTCTTCCCGCTGCTCACCCTCGAGGGCATCAACCTCCACGCCCGGTCCATCGCTACCCTCTTCCGCCCCGGGGCCCTCAGTGGACGTTGGGTGGAACTGGCCCTGCTGGCGATGCGCTTTGGCGCCTACCTGGGCGTCCTATTCTGGTTCCTGCCCGTCGGCATGGCCTTCGCCTTCCTTGGCGTCCAGCTAGCCGTATTCGGGGTCTACATGGGCGCTTCGTTCGCACCCAACCACAAAGGGATGCCCATCGTTCCACGCGACAGCAAGCTTGACTTCTTCCAGAAGCAGGTTCTCACCTCACGCAACATCCGCGGTGGAGCTTTTGTGAATAACGCGTTCGGCGGGCTCAATTTCCAGATTGAACACCACTTGTTTCCGGACATGCCCCGCCCACACTTACGCCGGGCCGCCGTGATTGTGCGCGAACATTGCGACCGGCTGAAAGTTCCCTACACGGAGGTAGGGGTTGCTGCCTCCTACGGCGCGGTGGTGAGCTACCTCAACCGGGTCGGCTTGGCTGCGCGTGACCCGTTTGACTGCCCGATGGTCAATCGGTACCGGCGCCGCTAGACGATATGAGCCGGGCGTGCGCCTGAGGCCTCCGCCGTTGCGCCGGGCATTCGCCGACTACGCGTTCCACAGCCCGTAGGAATCCGCCAGCGATGAAATCTTCTGGGCGCGGGCAAGGCGCGGCAGATAGGAGCCATCCCCGACCACGGCCCCCGCGGCGTGGGCGCTGAGCAGTTCGTGGGCCCATTGAATCTCGGAGGTGCTCGGCGACAGGCCTTGGTTGATGGTGTCCGTGGCGTCCGGCAACAGACACAGCTTCCCGGTCATGCCCATGGATGCCGTCACTTGGCACGCCTCAAGCAGTGTCTGGCCCAGCGCGCCGACGGTCGGCCCGTCAATGGGCCCTGGAAGCTGGCCCACCCGCGAGGCGACCACAAGCTTGGAACGGGCGTAGGCCAACGCCATCGGGTCATCGGAGGCTCCGGTGTCACGGCGGAAGTCGCCCACTCCGAAGGCCAGCCGGAACGTCCCGGGAGCGCTGGCGATCGCGGTGGCATTTTCGATTCCCAGTGCCGACTCCACCAGGGCCAACACCGGGGTTCCAGCCTGCAGCCGCATGGCCGTGTGCGTAACCTGCTCGGGTTTCTCCGTCATCGCCAGCATCACACCGCGCAGACCTGGAGCTTTCGACAGCGCCGCGAGGTCCTCCGCCCAGAAATCTGTTTCTATGCCGTTGACCCGCACCCACGCCGTCATGCCGGTCGAGAGCGCCTCGACCACCCGCTCTCGGGCCTCCTCCTTACCACCGGCAGGAACTGCATCCTCCATGTCGAAGACCACCGAATCGGCCTCCGATGTGAGCGCCGGGAGGAAGTTCGCTTCCGACGCGGCCGAGGCCAACAGCCAGGACCGGGAGAGCTTCGCCGGGAGTGCGGCGGCGCGGCTGTTTCTGAGGGAGACCATGTAAGAACAGTACTTAACCAGCGCGGCGATTATCCACCAGCCCCGCCGCCAGCCGCGCAGGACTCTCTCCTCCGCCGTCGCCGACGCCGGTGCGGAGCTTACATCCGCCCGTACACAGCGCGGATCATCGCGAAGATTCCGTAGCTGATCAGCCCCACCGCGATCGCGCTGAGGACATAGTCACCCAGCGGGTGCTCCTGGAGCGCCTTGAGGCTCCCATCGAGACCTTTCGACTCGTCCGGGTCCCGCTGGAGTCCTGCGGCCAGGAAGAGCCCGGCGACCAGCATGAGCGCCACCCCCTTGGCGACATGGCCGACGACGCCGAACGCATCGACCACGGCTCCGCGCCGGGTGTTGGTGAAGCGCCGAAGCTCTTTTCTGAATCCGCGCCGAAGGCCCTTGACCACGAAATGGACCCCCACCCCCAGGATCGTCCCGGCAATGGCGTACAACAGAACCAGTCCCGCCCCAGACTGGAGCAGGATCCTGGTGAGATCCTGGGTGGCCTCACTGGAATCGGAGGTATCTCCGACCGCGAAACTGGCGAATGTCCCGCCCATCGACCCATAGATCACCACCAGCGACCCGGAAGACACCGTCTTAGCCAACCGCTTCCGCCTTGGCAAGTGTCGGGCACGCAGGGTCGCTTCGCTGAACTGCCACAGGGCTAGTCCTGCGCATCCGGCCGCGCAAGCCAACATGCTCCACGGCCCGGCGGTCGACTCAGATAGCGCTTCGAGCGCTCCCGTCGGCTCAGCTTCACCGCTTCCACCGAAAGATACCTGCAGGGCGATTACTCCGATCAGGATGTGCACGAACGCGAGCACCGCGAACCCGAATCGGGCCAACACGTCCAGGGCGCTGCCGTCCGAAGCGTCCTCCACCGCGTTAGCGGCCCGGCTGATGCGCTTCCGGCTTCGTCCGAGTAGGGGGCCGGGAGCGGCGTCGTCGTTCGCGTTCTCACCAGTGACCATGTCCACCCTGTCCTCTACGCAAGCGTTGGCGCCTGCCGCGTCTGCTTCCCGGGCCGCCATGCTGGGCAGCTACCCGGGAAAGTCCGGGACTCAGTTATAGCAGAACCGCGGCCCGGGCTTCCATTCAGCTCGTGCCGGGACTAACCACATCGATCGGAGTTTGGCACAATAACCCCATGCCTTCTCGACGACCACACACCACCGCTGCCCTGACCTCCCCGGACGCGGCGCTGCTGCGGCGTGCCTTGGACGGCGACCGCAGCGTGAGCGTATTTGTCGACGGCACGGCGTTCCGGCTTCCGGATACTGCCCGGGATGCCGTTGCGGACCTGCTCGAACGGCTGGCGAGCGGTGAAGCGGTCCAGTGCTCCTCGGTCGAGGAATTGCTCACAACCTCCCAGGCAGCTGATTTCGCCGGAATATCCCCTACCTACCTGCGCAACCTGACTGATGCCGGCGCAATCCCCGTCGAGTACCGAGGATCGCACCGGCGGATCCGTCGCACGGATATTGAGCAATGGGTCGCCCGCCAACGGCGTGAGCACACGCAGGAAACCTCACAGCCGCGGTCGCCCAGCCCACCGCCGTGACTTAAGCGCAAGGTGGAGATCGAGGCGCACAGCGCCGGCCATCGGATCGGCGCCGATGATCTTGCGGATTCGCGCCAGACGGTTATAGACGCTACTGCGGTGAACATGCAGCCGCTCGGCGACGTCCTGCACCGACGCATCGTTGTCGTAGAGAAGCTCCAGCAGCGGAAGAAGCTCACGGGTGCTGTCCTGCTGGAGCAGCTGAAGATAATGAACACTTTGCGGCGCCGCGACCTGCCAGTCCAAAGCGCCCAGGAACTGGTAGACGCCAATGTCCCGGTAAGTCGCCACATCGCCCAACTGGGGGTCTACCGTCGCGGCTTGCAGTGCGTGGAGGGCTTCGGTGCGGGCCGCGGCGAGGAAGCGCACGTCGGTGAACCGCTGGCTCAAGCCAGCCACGGCCCTGCCTGCCGGGCGCCGCTCCCGCTTGGCCGCTTCCTCGCTGTAACGGCGGACGACGGCGGTAAGCCGTTCCGGTACGAGCACCGGCGCCAGCAAAAGCACGCAGTAGCCTGGCATCGCCGCACTGAAGTGCACCAGCTCAACACCCACCGTTGATTGCAGCGCCGCCGTGCGCTGAAAGAGAACGGCCGCCTGGAGATCGCGCGGCGCGGGAGTGTTCTCCAGCATCATCAAGGCGAGCTGCCAAGGGCCTCCCTGCCCCAGTTCGCTCCAGCCGCGAAGTTCATCAAGGGCCGCGGGTGCACCAGCACAGGCAGCCAGGAACTGCTCCTCCCGTTCGCTGCGATGCTTTGATCCCGCGGCGCTGTCATCGAGCACCAGCTCAGCCAACTCCTGAATCTCCGCTCGCATGGAAACGAGCTGACCGATGAGATCCTCGGCCCGATCGGCGTCGGAGTCCTGTTGAACCCACAGGTAACCCACCCGGAAGCCGCGGACCAGCAATGGCACGCACACCCGCCCCAGCATCCCGAGCCGAGGGTTCGCCGGGACGACGACCGGGCGGACTGCGTGTGCGATCCCATGCCTGAACTGCCATTCGCCCACATCGGCTGGAACCTTTTTGCTGAGCAGGAAGTTCACCCGCACTTTATCCGCCGTGTGCTGGTTGCTGCTGTACGCCACGAGTACACCGTCAAGATCCTCGAGCGACGCACCCCGGCCAAGCTCGCGGGCGATCCGTTCGACGGCTTCTTCGATACCTGCGGTGGGCATCTGCCCAGCCTACGGCTCCCATCAGCTGCCTGCCGACATTTGCCTCAAATTATCTCGACACTTGTCGACCACCATGAGGTGCGTGCCCGTATGAATCCGCGCTTTCACAGTGACCGGCGGGTAATTGGGCCACTCGCCGCCAGAGGTGCACGCGCAGCCTCGGACCATACTGGAATGTGCCACGACCCGGCACTTTAGACGTCACCACCCGGAGGCTCCCATGATCATCGGTGTTCCCAAGGAAGTTAAAAACAACGAGTTCCGCGTCGCCATCACAGCTTCCGGCGTTCACGAGCTCACGCTCCACGGCCATACGGTCCTCATCGAGCGGCAGGCTGGCGCTGGGTCGAATATCACCGACGACGAATATCAGAGCGCTGGGGCACAACTACTCGCCTCCGCCGACGAGTTATGGGCCCGGGCCGATATGGTGTTGAAGGTCAAGGAGCCGGTACCCGCCGAATACCACCGATTCCGCAGCGGGTTGATCCTCTTTACCTACCTACACCTCGCCGCCGAACCCGAGCTGACGCGGGCGCTGCTCAAGGCTGGGGTAACTGCCATCGCGTACGAGACAGTCCAGGACGGCCGTTCCCTTCCGCTGCTTGCCCCGATGTCCGAAGTGGCCGGACGGCTTTCGGTCCAGGTTGGCGCGCAGGCGATGACCGCACCCTCCGGAGGGCCGGGGCTCCTACTGGGCGGGGTCCCCGGCGTCCGGGCTGCGAAAGTCACTGTATTGGGAGCCGGCGTGGCCGGGACCAATGCGGCGGCGATGGCGCTGGGTACCGGCGCCGATGTGAGCATTCTGGACATCAACATCCCGCGACTCCGGGAGCTGGATGCGCTCCACGCAGGCAGGCTGAAGACCATCGCATCGAACGCCCTCGAAATCGAAAAAGCAGTAGTCGAATCCGATCTGGTGATCGGTTCGGTATTGATTCCGGGCGCCCGCGCGCCCAAGCTGGTGACGAACTCGATGGTCTCTAGGATGCGGCCCGGCAGTGTGTTGGTCGATATAGCGGTGGACCAGGGCGGGTGCTTCGAGGACTCGCGCCCCACAACTCATCAGGACCCCACTTTCGCAGTCCACGGATCCCTGTTCTACTGCGTCGCCAACATGCCTGGCGCGGTGCCAAATACCTCGACCTACGCCCTGACCAACGTGACACTGCGCTATGCGGAGGCATTGGCAAACAAAGGAATACGCGCTGCGTTCGCCGCAGACCCGGCCTTGGCGCGCGGCCTGAACACCGCTGGCGGCCAGGTGGCGCACCGATCGGTCTCCGAAGCCCTGGGGCTCGACCTAGCCAGCGACTGGAGCGAACTCATCAGCTAGCTAGCCCGGGGTGGTTCCGGGTGCGGGATTCCGGCGGCGTTTAGCTCGCAGAGTTGAGCCGGTGGAGTTTAGCCGCGTTCGAAGTGCGGTGTCGCGGGTGTGCCATTGAGTTTCGCGACCATATCCGCCGCCAAGACCTTGACCTTGATATTGCGGCCGTTCGAGGCAGTGCGCAGCATGGAAAAAGCTTCCTTCTGGGAACACCGGTTCTGTCCCATCAGTATTCCCACCGCCAGGTCTATCTCGGTCCTGGATTCCAGAATCGAGTGAAGGTCTTCTGCGGCAGTGGCGTGCTGAGCCACCCGCACAGCCAGTCGGAGCGCCCGGGAGGCCTGCTCGGCGAATGTCCGGGCGACCTCCTTGAAGGTTTCCGTAAAGATCGACGCATCCGCTCCGTACAGGTTCACTGCGGCCTTGGCGGATCCCTCCAGGTCGAGTGGTAGGCAGAACATCGCTCCAACACCATGTCGGGATATATGCTCCATGAATTCGGGCCACCGGGTTTCGGCGCGAACATCACTGATGAATACTTCTGCGTGGACGCGCAGGGCGTGGAGGCACGGACCGTCGTCGTAGTCGTACTGGACCTCATCCATCTGGCGGGCGACCGCGTCGCTGCTTCCGACAGTCATTTGCTGGTTACGGTGCTTCTGCAAGGTCACGCCGCAGTACGTGGTGCCCTGGGTGCTCAGGGTCTCGGCGGTAAACTCCGCGAGCTGCTGGAGAAAGTCCCACACGTCCGGGTGGTCTATCAGGAGATCATGCAGCTTAACAGCCGTTACGAAAGCACCAGCCTGGCCGCCTGCTTCCGCTAACTCGGCTGGCGTAGCTGGCTGCACCGCCTGGTCCGAAGCCTGTTCCATCGCCGCTCTCCCTTGCGTAACGTCGACTCCTGCCGACGTTTTGGAAAGAGTCTACCGCTGGAGGAACGGATCAACGGTGGCTCCGCGGCGAGTCACTGCCAGAGGTGGCCTGCCCACGCTATATCGCGCAGATAATCCCGCGCTGGCCCTACTTCCCAGAGCTCGCCCTGGAATTCGAGCACGCCCAGTTCATGGAGCGAATCCACGGTCGCTGAGGAGCAGCCCAACGCTGCAGACAGCGCGTCATCGTCCTGGGCAATCACAATCTCGTTCTCCGCAGTCATGGCGCCGCATCCTTTCGCGAAAGTGGTGTCCGTCGGGGCTCAGCGTAACGATACGGTCGCAAGGCTCTGGGCGTCGGCCCAGGATCGGGCGTGGAGACCGAAGGCAGCCTCTTCGTGGGGGCGAACGCCAAGGCGCCGCATGGTCAGATGCGCCTGGTGGAGCGTCAGTTCCTGCGCCTCGCGTGCCACCTTTGCCTTGTGCGCCCGATAAAGGTAGGTATCAATCGTCCGGAACCACCGGCGGCGCCAGTTCTGCACCGTGGCCTCCGCGGCGGTTGCGGACATCAGCGCGTGGAATAGAGCGGACTTGGCGACCACGTGGGTGCTCATCGCCTCCCGCACAGCGTTCGCCCGGTGCCCGACGTCGGCCGTGCACGCTGCAAGGTGTTGGTCCCAGTAATGATCCCACGGCACTGAACGACTCGGCCATCTGGCCGCGCGTGAACCCTGGCCCATACTCTGCGCCGAATCGAACAGGACCAGTGCTGCAAATGCGGAGCGGGCGGGGGCCCGCTGGAACCTGCGGCAAGCCCAGAGTGCGAGCTCTGAGGACACTTCAAAAACCTCTTCGGCCAAGTACAGGCCCTTGACGCCGCCGTATCTCTTGAGGTCCGCCTCCGCTTGCTGATCTGCTTCCTTCGCACCTCCGCCAGAGCGGCCAGCCGCTCGCGGCTCCAACGGAACGGAATAAGCGTGTTGTGAGCGATATTGCTTCTTCGGCGTTTTCGCACCGTCGCACATCTGCCGATATCGCCGCTGCAACATTTCGATCTCCGCAGGCGGGCCTTGGATGTTTACCAGCACACCGGGGCCGTCTGGCAGCGCATCACGCACAAAATACCAGCGGCCCAATCCCAGAGTCCGGGCATGCGCCACCAGGGGGGTAACCAGCTCCTCAATGATGCCGTCCGCTACATCGAAGCCACCCGCGTGGATGGACAGGTGCCACCAGCGAGGGCTTGCCATCGTTCGTGAGGCGGTTCGAACAATCGCAAGCTCGCTCATGGCCCTCTCCTTCAGGGTTTGTGGTTACCCCCGCTGGGGCGGGTCTATGGAACCCACACCGCGATAGCGCGGAACGGATCCCAAAACTTTTGGATGAACGCTATTTCGGCCAGTCCCAGCTGCTGGCCTCAATCTGGCCTTTGGGCCAATCCCAGCTGGACGCCGAGAGACTGGGGCTTGCTGGCGCCAGCGCGCTGAACAGGACCAGAATTCCCGCCGCCGTACCGATGATTTTCCTCATGAGGAATCCCTTTCGCGTGAATGTGCTTCGGTTTCGTGCTTCCGTATAGTGCAACCGGCCATCGAATTCGGTGCTGGCCGCACCGCGAATATGCCTTTTCGGCGTGGTCTCCGACCTCTCCAGAATGGTCGCTCGCGGCGTGGACTGTCCACCCACAGCGGTGGCCGCTTCAGGACATGGCCCGAACCGGGCAAAGGCCCGAGCCGGAGGACACCCCACCGGCGCTCGATGCGCGGGATAACACCGCTAAACCGCCGTCACCGTGGGCCGGCCGCACGCCATTGCCAGCGGGTGGCAATCTGCAATACTCGATGGCATTAAGTGGACATGTCATATAATGACCGCTTCTGAACTGCTTCAACCCTCGTCCAGCGGGCGCTAACTCCACTGCTCACCGGTGTGCTGCTGCGACTAGCATCAGTAGTTAGGACCAGTTGGTGTCCGTCCATAACCATGATGTGGAAGGTCTCTATGCTCAGCCCCATGTGCCTGGAGCTCTATCGATATGCCGTGAGCAACCCGGGGTGGAACCGCGCGGACGCCTCCGAAGCGCTCGGTTTTACCCTCCGGGACATCGAATCTGCAGTGCGCGAACTCGTGGACCGGAAGTTGCTCACTCCAGAGGCCAGTGACTCCACTGCGTTCGTGGCTGTGCCTCCGGATGTCGCGCTGGCGGATCTGGTGGACGCGGACGAACGAGCCGTGCAGGACCTGCGGACCCGCATTAGTGCGCGACGCCGGGAGCTCTCAAGCCTCGTTCCGAGCTTCCTGGAAGCCCGGAAAAAAATCTCAACGAGTTCGGCCGTGGAGACGCTTGAGGATCCCCAGCTGATCCACCGGGTGCTCATTGATTACGGCCGGGACGTCTCCGAAAAGGTGCTCATCGCCCAACCCGGCCAGGGCTCCACCGCCGATGTTCACGAGGAAAGCATCCGCAAGGATCTGGACCTGCTCAAGCGCGGCGTCCAGCGCCGGACCATCTATGACAGCAGCACACGGGACCATGTGCCGACCCGCAAGGCGGTCACGGCTATCGCCCAGGCGGGCGGAGAGTTCGCCACCCTCAGCTACGTCCCGTTGAGAATACTGATTTTCGACCAGAAGCTTGCCCTCGTGGCACGGCAACTGAACCGTGAGGATAAGGCGGCCTTGGTGATCCGCGACCAACACCTGATTCACATATTCACCCAGCTATTCGACCTCGCGTGGGAACTGAGCGACCCGTATCTGTCCGCCGAGGCAGCCGAAAAGCCCCTATTGAACAGCACCCAGCGCGCTATCCTTCAGGGGCTCGCAGCGGGACTTTCCGATGAGTCAATCGCCCGCCGGCTGGATATTAACGTGCGTACCTGTCGGCGACATATCGCGTGGATGCTGGAGACCCTCCGCGCGGATAGCCGATTCCAGGCTGGCGTCAAGGCCCGCGATGCAGGCTGGCTTTAGGTCCCTGTCGAGGCTGCCGGGCCTCAAACAGACCCCACCGAAAGAAGCCAAAGAGGAAACATATGTTGCCTATAATGCAACCCATTCTTAGACTGGGGGTGTGATGCCACTCAATAATGCACGGCGCCTGTCACCATTGTCCGTGGAAACAGAAACAGCCCTGGAACGGGCAACGAGTTCGACGCTACGACACGAGGGCCTCTTCTCAGCCCGTGCGGCGAAGATCCGTCAGTCTGCCGTCCGCGACGTGTTCGACCTCTCCACCCGCCCCGGGCTGATCTCGCTGGCGGGCGGAAGCCCCTCGCTCGAGTCTCTGCCGCTTGAGCAGCTGGGTCAGAGCGCGCAGCGGATTATCGCGAGCCATGGGTTGGAGGCCCTGCAATATGGAGTCGGCCAGGGAATGGAAACCCTACGGCAGCTCATCTGCGAAGTGATGGCTGAAGAGGGGATCCTCGACGTCGATCCTGCCGACGTCGTGGTGACCACGGGGTCCCAGTCTGCCCAGGACATTGCGACCAAAATCTTCTGCGACCCCGGAGACGTCGTCCTCTGTGAGGACCCGACCTACGTGGGCGCGCTCAACACCTTCGAGGTGTACGAAGTCGATGTCCAGCCCGTGACGATGGACGAGGACGGACTGATCCCCGAACAGCTCTCAGCGACCATTGAGCGTCTGAAGAACGACGGGCGAACCATTAAGTTCCTCTACACTGTCCCGAGCTTCAATAATCCAAGCGGAATAACTCTCGCCGCGGACCGCCGACAGCAGGTCGTCGATATTTGCCGGGCCCACGGCATCCTTGTGGTGGAGGACAACCCCTACGGGCTACTGCGCTTCGACGGCANNCCGCGCCATCTGCACCGGCGTTTCTACCTCGCGTCTGAGGCGGTTGTCCTTTGCCCGTCGCCGCTCACCCAGATGCTGGTCAGTGCGTTTCTGACCGACTACGACTGGCGTGCGCACGTGCGCACGATGCGCACACAGTACCGGGACCGGTGCGCCGCCATGGTCGAGGCGTTGCAGGATTATCTGCCGGACGGCGTGGGATGGACCAGGCCTGAGGGCGGATTTTTTGTTTGGCTCACGCTGCCGGAGGGCACGGATACCTATCCGCTACTCCACGAGGCGATCGAGGCTGGTGTCGTCTTCATCCCGGGCGCCGCGTTTACCCCTTCGGGCAAGCCGTCCCACCAGCTCCGGCTCGCCTTCAGCGCAGTATCGCCGGCCAACATCCGCGAGGGGGTCCGCCGCCTGGCGCCGATCCTTCAGCGCCGCCTTCCGCGCGCCGGACACTCGCCAAATTAGTCAAGAAGGAGGGCTGGTTCCTCCAGGATCGCCGCGACGTCAGCCATGAACCGTGCGCTGAGATCGCCGTCGACAACGCGATGGTCGAAGGACCCTCCCAACGTCGTGATCCAGCGGGGAATCACCTCGCCGTCGAGAACCCAGGGCTTCTGCTTGATCGTGCCGAAAGCGACGATGGCCACCTCACCAGGATTGATGATGGGGGTGCCGGTATCGATACCCAACGCCCCGATGTTGGTGATCGTCAGTGTGCCCCCGCGCATCTGCTCTGGCTGCGTACGCCCGGCCCGGGCAGTTGTCGCCAGGTCGTTCAGTGCGATTGCCAGCTCCTTGAGGGA
>DGBL01000155.1 GCA_002384315.1 Micrococcaceae bacterium UBA4005
TTGACTGTCATGGTGCGCTTGTTCGCCGTGCAGGTAGCCGTAGCAGTGACGCTGGCCGGGGCCGGGATCTGGTAGGTCCCCACCGTCTGTGAGGCCGTACTCAGCCCGGTGAAGGACGCCTGGGCCAACCCCGGGACCGCCAGCGCAAGGGCCACGCCCAGAATCGCAGCCCACACTCGCCGACTGGCGCGTGCGCGCCGCCGGGCCGAGGCAGCAGGAGGTTCTACAATCACCATTCCAGTCTGCTTCACCCACCGTGGATGGGTCTCGTAGAAAAGGCGAAGATTTCCTCAAGATGGCAGGATCAGTGGGTTTTCTGGCACTGTAGAGGAATGACCTCTGACACCGCTCCCGAACTGCGCGCGCGGACGGCAGTAATCATTGAGGACGATGACGATCTGCGCCACCTGCTGGCGGTCACGTTGCGGATGAACGGTTTCCAGATCCTGGAAGCTGCGGACGGCCAGACAGGGATAGACCTCGTCCGGGAGCATGCTCCGGATCTGGTCACGGTGGACCTGAACTTGCCAGATCTCGACGGCGTGGAAGTGTGCCGACAGATCAGGCCACGCACGGACGCCTATATTGTGATCATCACGGCCCGCCTGGACGAGATCGATCACCTGATTGGTCTTGAAATCGGAGCCGACGACTTCATGACCAAACCTTTCAGTCCGCGCGCCCTGGGCGCCCGGGTCAACGCGTTGTTCCGGCGGCCGCGAACCTTCGCCGCCGCCCCGCCGGTGGCCGAGCCCGATGCCGTTGTGACGACACAGGAGCCCGCGCCCGCACCCTCGAGCGGGGATTTCATCAACCACGGTCCGCTGGCGGTGGACGTGGACGGGAGGGTGGCGTTGCTGGACGGCAGGGAACTCCCGCTCACCCGCATCGAGTTCGACCTGCTGGCCATCTTGGTCTCCGGTCCCCGCCGGGTCTGGACCCGCGAAACCCTGCTGTCACGCATCTGGGGTGAGGGATGGATCAACGACCAGCATCTAGTCGAAGTGCATGTGCGAAATCTGCGCAAGAAACTTGGCGAGGACGCCCAGGCGCCACGGTTCATCCGGACCGTACGCGGGGTCGGCTACCGGATGGTCCCGGCAGCTAACTGAAACGCTTCCGCCTCTGCGACCAGGCGGGGGGCCAGGCCCGGATAGTTTCCAAGCTGCCGCGGGGAATCAGATTCCAGCACGAGCGCCGTGGTGCGTTCGAGCTGGCGGGCGCCGACCATCGATGCGCCAACGTTCAGGCTGAGCAGAGTAATGGTCACGTCCACGCATTCGCTGCTCGCCGGGGGGTTCACAATCGCAGCGACCCGCCCCTCCAGCAGGACAGCGAACTCGTTGATGAAGTTCAGCGCAGCCTGCCGGCTGTCGAGTTCGTCGGCGAGGTTGTCCACTGCTGCCAGATCCAGTACCGGGACGTCCATGACCGTCGAGTTTTCCTGTGCCTGCGCAGTATCGCCAGGTGTGTTGGTGTGGGGCTTGCGCCAAATCATTGTGAGGGCTCCGATGACCAGTAGGGAGGGAAAGCCGTAGACCACCACGGTATTCACTAGTGGGGTGCGCAATGCGCGGATCAGGTGCCCCAGCTGGGGAACCACAGCGGTTGTCGTGTATGCGTGCTCACCCTGGAGTACGGCTACCCAGGGATCGGCGGCGGCGTTGGCGTCGCCTTTGGTGCGCACTGCGGTTTCGCCGTCGGCGGTGCGGTTCACCTCGACGACCCGGTGGGTTTCCACCCGGCGGTCGTCCACCGGAATCTGGTAGGTGATCACGTCGCCCACCTGAACCTCGCTCACGGGGAGCGCGGTGGTAACAATCACGTCCCCGGGCATGATTTCTGGAGCCATGCTACCGGTGAGCATCGTGGAGGTCTGGTACCCCAGGAAGCGCGGGCCGATGGCCAGGAACACGAAGACAGCAATGGCCGTAATCATCAGCAGGGTGGCCGCCAGATTCAGTACCCGTCGCAGGAACGTCGTCCGCGGGTCCTGCCGCCTGAAGGAGACGGTGATGGGCTCAGCGACCGGAGCGAACTCCTGGGGGGCCGTGGCCCGTACGCTCGCGGGGTGCTGGCTGATGATGCTCATGCGATGGCTCCCTCTGGGTTGTGCCGGGCAATTCGTGTGTTCGCGGGTCCACCACCACGGTGGTGGACCCGCCCCCGGACGTAGGCGGCGCGCGCCACCTACGCGAACTACTTGTTGGTAGCTGTGCGCTGAGTTCCGACGAATGCGAAGTCCACGGTGCTGCTCAGGCCCTGGAAGGTGTTGTCCGCGCTGGCGGGCAGCGTGGTGGTTACCCGCAGGTTGTCCGAGGCTCCGGTGGCGACCGAGGCGAGGCCGTTCAAGGCCAGGTCGGTTCCGAGGATGGCACGCGAGGCGAGGACGGACGTGGTGGTTCCGGCGCAGGTGTAGGTATAGGCCGGCGCGGTGCCGGTCTCAATCCACGGGAGCGAGCAGGCGTCGATGGCGACCTGGAGTCCGTTGGTGGCATCGCTGGTCAGCAGCGTACTGGCAGCGGTGGAGGTGGTGAGGGTGACGGCACTAAGGGCCTGGCTCCCGGTGTTGCTGAGCTTGACCGCACGCTGGATGGTGTCACCGGGGACTACTCCGGTCGCGGCGACAGCCAGCCGATTGTCAGCTCCGGCTGCGCCGAGGGCGATGTTCACGGTGCCTGCGCTGACGGATTCGCTGGCGCTGGTGCTGGCGGTGAACGCGCCGTAGGTTCCCATCCCCGCGACGCTCGCGGCTACACCGAGGACGGCGACGGAGGCAAGGACTTTACCGGAGGTGGAGGTGAGGCTGATACCCATGATGAAACCCGTTTCTGTGCTGGTGGCCCGTCCCGACAGGAGCGGCTGTTCTTCGGTCCAGCCGGTGTGGCTGGTTGCTACCTCCACTCTGGCGCTCGCGCCTAAAGCGGCCAGGACGTAAAGGGCGAAGTAATCCCGAAGAAATGCCGAAGCTGCCCAGATCGGTGTCCCGCGGCAGGTCAACTCGCCTGATACCGGGCGGTCGTGGCAAACTAGATAATCGTGCGTACCGCGCGGCCCCCGGGGCCTCGATGCGCGCTCCGCCCTGGTGTAATGGCAGCACCCCAGCCTTTGGAGCTGTGGAGTATAGGTTCGAATCCTATGGGCGGAACAGGGCCGCCATGGGTAGCTGCCTTCGCAGAAGGTAGGATGGCCACCGTGGGTAGATGAACGGCTTAGTGGCTGGCCCCCGTCCCCAACAGGTAGGAGCCCCTCTTCGTGAGCCAACCGAACGCACACACTGCGACGGAAGAACCGCACAGCCCGAAAACACCCGCTGCGGTCATTGTGTTGGCGGCCGGTGCCGGCACCCGGATGAAGTCCCGCACACCCAAGATCATGCACCCCCTGGGCGGTATGTCCATGGTCGGCCACGCACTAGCTGCGGCACGCGGGCTGAACCCTCGAGAGTTGGCCGTCGTCGTCCGCCACGAGCGGGATCTGGTCGCCGCGCACATCGCCTCGCTTGACCCGCAGGCGCGCATCGTGGACCAGGATGAGCTCCCCGGCACCGGCCGGGCAGTGCAGCTGGCCCTGGACGCGCTGGACGCCGCTCACGGCGCACCGCTGGCTGGGACGGTCGTCGTCAGCTACGGGGACGTGCCGCTGCTCACGACGCAGACCCTGCAGGACTTGGTGCGCGAACACGACGCGCATTCGAACGCGGTCACCGTGCTTACCGCGGTACTGGAGGATGCAACCGGGTACGGGCGGATTCTCCGCGCCAGTGACGGTACCGTTACCGCGATTGTGGAGCACAAGGACGCGACCGACGCCGAGCGTACGGTCTGCGAGGTCAATTCCGGGATCTACGCCTTCGACGCCGCCGCCCTGCGCATGGCGCTGGGGGAGGTTGACGCCCAGAACGCGCAAGGCGAAATGTATCTGACGGATGTGCTGGGCATCGCCCGCTC
>DGBL01000016.1:0-554 GCA_002384315.1 Micrococcaceae bacterium UBA4005
CCCGGCCCGTTCCAGTGCGCGCACTGTCTCGGCGAGTCTGGGCATCTCACCGTCGGGAAAGACATAGCGGGGGATGAACGAATCCGGGTCGTCCGCGGCAGGTTCGGCGTTCCACGAGATCGCATGGTTCAGCAGCCGGCCTCCCGGTGCCAGCAGCGAGTGCAGCCGGGCAGCGTAGCGGCCCAACTGAGCGCGGCCCACATGCTCGGACATCCCGATCGAGCTGATTGCCTCGAACGGGCCGTCCGTAACGTCGCGGTAGTCCTGCACCCTGAACTCCACCCGGTCAGCGAGCCCGGCATCGGCCGCCCGTTTGCGGGCTAGCGCAGCCTGCTCGACCGAGAGAGTGATGCCGACGACCTCCACCCCATAGCGTGCGGCGGCATGCAGCGCGAAGCTTCCCCACCCGCAGCCGACATCCAGGACGCGTTGGCCCGGGCGCAACTCAAGCTTGCGGCAGACCAAATCCAGTTTCGCCTCCTGGGCGGCGTCCAGGCCAGCCGCCTCCTGCCCGGGTTCGGGCTCGTGATCCCATACTGCGCAGGAATACACCA
>DGBL01000016.1:565-2578 GCA_002384315.1 Micrococcaceae bacterium UBA4005
CGGGCGACGTTGATCTCTTCCGGCGGCGGGGCAGGGTTCGGTCCCAGCGCGCCGAGCCGCACCGCGATACCCAGCAGCCGGGAGCGCTCCCGCGCGGTGGGCGGGCGGAACGGACCGGTCTGGGCAAACTTGCCCACCGAACTCAGCGCGGCAAAGGCCGCGAAAATGTCTCCTGGAGCGTCGATCTCACCAGCTACATACGCGCGGGCCAGGCCGAGCTGCCCGGGAGACCAGAGCATCCGGCGCAGCGCCTGCCGGGAGCGGAACTCCACCACGGGCGCATCCACCGCACCAGCCTCAGAGCCGTCCCAGGCCCGGATCCGGACCGGCAGTTCATCAGTTCCCAGCACGATTCCCAGCGCATCAGACAGCCGTGCCGCTGGCGTACCCGTAAGTGTCATGGATATTGTCCTACTCCTGTTTGCCGTTTCTGGGAAGCAGCGAACGGCCTCCTCCGTGGCTCACATCCCCGCCAAGCGCTAACTCCACAGCGCCACCCGGACCTGCGACCCGCGGCGGGCCAGCCCGCGCGAACCCCCCGGAGCGAGCATCGCGGCAGTCGCCTCCGCCGTCGTCGCGAACCGCTGCAGCGCCTGCGCCGCAGGTGCTGCGCGTTCCTGCCCAAGCGTGCTGGCCCACCAAAGCCCGCTGATCGGTGTACCGGCCAGCGGCAGGCGCATCAGCGTTCCGTTCTCGATCTCGGCCCTCGCGTTGTGGCTCAACGCCAGCATGATCCCCTCCCCGGCGCGCACCGCGGCGAGCGCGTCTGTCTCGCTGCTGAGCTGCACCACGGCAGGGATTCCGCTGAGCCGGGCGATCCAGCGCCCTTCCTCGGTTGCTTCCTCGATGCCGGTGGGACCGGCGAACCACGTACACCCCAGCAGGTTCGTCTCCGTCACGGCGCCCCCCCGTGTCGCCAGCCGGTGCCGGGCTGCCGCGACCAGGACACGGTGATAGCGCAGTACTGGCACCACGTCCATCGACTGGGAGGAGGACGACGGCGGGCGTACACCGAGTGCGATGTCATAGGCATGTTCGGCCAGGAGGGCGGCGACGTCCTCCGCGGGTTCCACAACCACGTCCAAGGACAACCCCGGCACCCTGCGGGTGAACGCGTCCAGCAACCGACCGGCCGCATGCTCGGCGAACGCCGCCGTCGCCAGCACCCGCAACCCGACGGACGAAGATTGGGCGTGGGAGACCTCGCGCCGGGCCTGATCGGCGATCCCTACGATTTCCTGGGCGTGCACTGCCAGGGCCCGACCTCCAGGTGTCAGCGCTATGCCGCCCGCGGCGCGCACGTACAGCGGATCGCCTAGGTCCCGGCGCAGCGCAGCCAGCGCCGAAGATACTGCTGGTTCGCTTACTCCAAGGATTGCGGCAGCGGCGTGGAGGGAACCGAGTTTGACCACGAGTGCGAAGGTCCGCAACTGGCTTAATGTCATCGACACCGTCTCATAACCTTTCGCTTAGGACGATCTTGACACCTTCCGGGGTGCCACACAAGATGTGTGCTAGATAACACCGCTCATCGCCACGGGGGCGTCTCAACGAGGAGACATGCAGTGCAAATACCAGCAGCATTCGACTACGTCCGTGCCAGCAGCGTCGACGACGCCGTCGCCCTCTTGGGGCGGCATGGCCCGGAATCCAGGATTGTGGCAGGCGGTCACAGCCTGCTTCCGATGATGAAACTCCGGCTCGCGCGGCCGGAATGGCTGATCGACATCAATGACCTGTTCGAACTTGACTTCATCCTCCAGGACGCAGAAAATCTGCGGGTCGGTGCGCTCACCAGGCACACCACACTGTTCGAGTCCGCGGATATTTCCCGGCTGTTTCCCATCGTCACCGACGCGGAAAGCACCATTGCTGATCCCGTGGTGCGCAACCGTGGGACTATCGGCGGCTCGCTCTGCCAGGCTGACCCGGCGGAGGACCTTTCCACCGTCTGTGACGTGCTCGGCGCCACCGCCGTGATCGGCGTCGAGCTGACCGAGAACTTCGCCATGT
>DGBL01000112.1 GCA_002384315.1 Micrococcaceae bacterium UBA4005
TTGGCGCTGGTGGTCAGGAAGCCCGCCTCGAGGTTCTTCTGTCGGCGGTCCACGAAGCTGGACACGAGAGCGTCGACGGTATCCGCGGTGGTGGATCGCGGCACCCACAATGCCCCCGTCGCCCGCCCTGTGAGCCTGCCCTCCGCCGCGAGCTGCCGGTAGGCTGCGCTTGCCTCCGGGTAGCCTGCATAATCGCCGAGGATGGCTTCCTGCCAGCCTGTCACACCGACCGAATGCAGGTACTGCTGGCCAGCGAGCAGTCCATCCACCAGGGTGGCCTGGGTCAGCGGAGGCAAAAGGCGCGAGACCAGATCCATGGCACCTTCGTGCAAGGTTCCCGTCGGGACACCGTCGGAGTCCCGCTCGATCCGCCCATCCGCAGGGTCACGGGTGGAGACGTCGATGCCGGCAAGCTCGAGTGCGCGGCTGTTGACCCAGGCACTGTGATGGTCCCGGTTGATCAGGTAGACCGGCCGATCGGCAACGACGGCGTCCAGCATGCTCCGGTGCGGATAGCCGCCCGGATAGTCGCCTTTGTACCAGCCGCCTCCGGTGATCCATCCGGCGTCGGACCCGGCGGCGTATTCGGCGATCCGTTCCAGCGCGGCGGGTGCGCCGCTGAGCAATGATAGGTCGCACGCCAGTCGCTCCACCCCACCCATGACCGTGTGGACATGCGCATCCGTGAAGCCCGGCGAGAGCATGCGGCCGGCGAGGTCGACTACCTCGGTCGCGCGGCCGACCGCCTGGCGGACCTCGGATTCACTGCCGACCGCGGCGATCCGTCCAGCCCTCACGGCCACGGCGGTCGCCTGCGCCAGTACGATGCTGCCGTCGAAGATCCGCCCGGAATGGAATACCCAGTCAGCACCCACAGTCATTGCTCGCTTTCGTGCTTCTGATGGTGCCCGGCAGCCTGCCGGGCACTGCGCCAATGGTGCTCAGTTGCCCACGAACTGGTCTGCGACGCTCAACGCCCCGTCGAGGATGGACAGGCCCAGCAGAGCATCGGCTGGCGCGATGTTCAGGTGCGGGACCACATGGATCCGGTTGAAGTTCGCGAACGGCAACAGCCCGTTGCTGGTGCAGGCCGCGATGACCGCGCCCATCGCGGCGCTGGAGCCGCCATAGGCAGCCAAGGGTTCGCGCGTGTTCCGGTCTTTTACCAGTTCCACAGCCCAAAAGGCGCCGGTACCGCGTACCTCTCCCACAGAGGGGTGTTTCTGCGCCAGCTCTGCCAACCCCGGGCCGAGGATATCCCGGCCCAGCGCTGCCGCACTGGCCACCATGTCCTCCTCATGCATGGCGGTGATCGTCGCCACAGCAGCGGCGGTGGCCAGCGGATGTCCGGAGTAGGTGAGTCCGCCGGGGTAGGGCCGGTTGCCGAAGGTTGCGGCGATCTCATCGGAGACCACCACGCCGCCGAGCGGAACGTATCCGGAGTTGACTCCCTTGGCGAACGTGATGAGGTCCGGAGAGATATCGCCGTGTTCAAAGGCGAACCAGGTCCCGCTCCGCCCGAAGCCCGCCATGACCTCATCCGCGATGAGCATGATCCCGTAGGTGGTGGCAAGTTCCCGTACTCCCTTCAGGTAGCCCGGTGGCGGGACCATGATCCCAGCGGTGCCCGGGATCGATTCGAGGATGATCGCCGCGAATTTCGCGGCTCCCTCCATGACGATCACCTGCTCAAGATGCTCAAGGGCGCGCTCGCATTCCTCCTCGGCTGTGGTCGCATGGAAGGAGGAACGGTAGAGGTACGGGGGGAAAAAGCGCACCGTGCCAGCGTCGCCGTAATCGTTGGCGGTCCGTCGGGGGTCCCCGGTCACATTCACTGCTAGGTGGGTTCCCCCGTGATAGGAGCGGTAAGCGGAGAGGACCTGGTAGCGGCCGGTGTGCAACCGGGCCATCCGGATAGCGTGCTCGACCGCTTCCGCGCCGCCGTTAGTGAAGAACACCCGGTCCATGCCCTCCGGTGCCAGGCTCGAAATGAGCCGTGCAGCCTCCGAGCGGGCGTCATTGACGTGCTGGGGTGCGACGGTGCACAGCTTTGCGGCCTGGGCCTGGATGGCTGCGACCACGCCGGGGTGCTGGTGGCCGATGTTCGTGTTGACCAATTGTGAAGAGAAGTCCAGCAACCGGTTCCCCTCGCCGTCCCACACCCAGGATCCGGACGCTTTGGTGATTGTCATCGGGGTGATGAGGTTTTGTGCGGACCACGAATGAAACACATGCTTGCGGTCAAGCTCATAGGCGCGCCGTCCGGCGGCCAGTTCGGCGGTTGTCGGACCCTGGATGGATACGGGAGGCGTGTTGATGCTCATGGAGCGATTTTGTCAGTCGATCAGCGTGGAAGGAAACCCGATCCGGCGCTCAGCGGTGGCGGGCGCCGATGCCGCTGAGTACCGCACCATATCCCTCGCGAAACGTCGGGTAGGCAAAATCGAATCCGGTGGAGCGCAACAGGGCGTTCGAGCACCGTTTGTCCCCGCCTCGCGTGGGTGCGGATGCTCCACTGGCTGGGTTCGGCAGGCCAAGCTCAGCAGCGAGGAAGCGCAGCACGTCGGCGAGGTGGGCCGGCTCATTGTCGCTGCCCAGATAGCAGCGGGACGGGGAGGGCACAGCGGTGGACAGATGCACGATGGCCGCTGCGGCGTCGTCCCGGTGGATCCGGTTGGTCCAGCGCGGCGTTGCTGGCAGCACGGCCTTGTTGGTGCGGACCTGATCGATCAGCCGGGTGCGTCCCGGTCCGTAGATACCGGACAGGCGTAGCAGGATGGCCGAGGATTCGCGGGACAGCAGCAGGGTTTCGGCCTCGTGGAGAATTCGCGCTGTGGGCTCCGTGGGATCCACCAAGGACTCTTCGTCCACCCAGGCTCCGCCGTGGTCGCCGTATACGGCCGTCGAGGACACCATCAGGATGCGCCGGGGACGGACCCCGTCCCGGGCCAGGGCGTCGAGGAGGTTGCTGGTTCCGCTAACGTAGGCGCGTCGATAGGCGTCCTCCGTGCGCTCGCTGGCGGCCGTGGCAATGACGACGACGTCAGTGTCGGCAGGAACCGGGGGGAGCTCGGTATCCAGGTCCGCGCGGACTCCTTCGATGCCTGGGGGAAGGTTCCCGGGCGATCGGCGCCACCCCACCACCCGGTGACCCTGCGCTGCAAAGCGCAGGCCAGCTTCGGTCCCGAGGTCGCCGCAACCAGCGATCAGCACAGTCATAGCAGCTCCGCAATGTCAGGTTCGGGTTAAGTCCTCACGACAAGCGTAGGCCCTCTCCGGGCGGGAGAGGGCCTACGCTGAGCAGGGCGGGAACTGGATGGCCCGCTACGCGACGGCAGCGGCGGCGAGTTGCGCCTCGTAGGC
>DGBL01000175.1 GCA_002384315.1 Micrococcaceae bacterium UBA4005
GTGTTCAAAGGCTTCAAGGACTTCGTCTTACGCGGCAATGTCATCGAGCTGGCGATCGCGGTGGTGGTGGGAAGCGCCTTCACCGCGCTGGTGGGCTCAATCGCAGAGAACATCATTTATCCGGTGATCGCCTCAGCCGGAGGGGTCCAGACGGACGGTCTGGGTTTCAGTATTGTTGGCGGCAACCCGGAAACTTTCGTGAACATTGGCGGCGTGATCACTGCGCTGGTGACCTTCCTCATTACCGCAGCCGTCGTCTATTTTGTGTTCGTTCTTCCCATGAACCGGCTGAACGAGCGGGTCAAGGCACGCATCTCAGCAACGGAACCAGAGGAGCAACCACTGCCGGCGGATACGGCGCTGCTCACCGAAATGCGGGATCTGCTCCGCGAACTGAACCGGCAAGCCGGTCGGTGAGCGGTCCGGTGGCCTTCTGTTCGCCGTCCACGGGCAAGGTGGTCCGGGCAGTTCTCTTTGACACGTTCGGCACCGTGGTCGACTGGCGCGGCGGCGTGGCGGAGCACGTTGAAGCCTTTGCCCGGCGTCACGGGCTTACCATCGACGCGCTCCAGTTCGCACACGACTGGAGGGCCTGCTATCAGCCCTCCCTCGAAGCGGTGCGCAGCGGGAACCGGCCCTTCGTCCTACTCGACGAACTGCACCGGGAGAACCTCGAAAAAGTGCTGGCGCAGCATTGCCGGCAGACGCCGGCGATAAGCCCGAACGAGCTTGACCGGCTCAACAAGGCATGGCACTACCTTCCGCCATGGCCCGACAGCATCGCGGGAATCGCCGCCATCAAGAGTCGGTACATCACTGGTCCGCTCTCCAACGCGAACACATCGCTGCTGCTGGACATGGCCCGGTATAGCGGGATTCCCTGGGACGTCATCATCGGCTCCGACATCACAGGGTGCTACAAACCCGCTCCGCGGTCCTATCTTCGCACGGCGGAACTGCTGGGTCTTCACCCGGGCGAGGTGATGCTCGCCGCTGCGCATAATACCGATCTTGCTGCCGCCCAACGCAGCGGACTGGCCACGGCCTTTATTCCCCGACGACTGGAATATGGACCTAGGCAGCAGACAGACCTGCACTCGAGCGGCAGCTGGGACCTCGACGCCGCAAGTATCGTCGATCTTGCTGCCGCCTTGCTCCGGGATCCGGGCGCGTAGCTACCGGGCGGGCGCAGCGGAGCCGTCACTTATAGCGTGAGCGGCTCAGCGGGTCGCTCCGGCAGGGTTAGGAGTGCCTGGACCGGAAGGTGGTCGCTGGGATACCGTCCACGGAATGTCGATGGGTTTATCGCGGCAGCTCGTACCGACAGGTTCGGGCTCACCAGAATCCAGTCGATCCGCTGGGCGCCCGGGAGCGGTGGTTCGTACCGGTTGAATGTTCCGAACGCGGGGGTCAATTGTTTTTCCGCCTGGCTCCATGAGTCCACGAACGGCCCGTCGGTTACCAGCACATCGAATGGTTCCGAGGCTGCAGCCGCGCAATTGAAGTCGCCGGTCAGAATGAGCGACACCGCCGGGTCGAAGGAGGAAGCAAGTGCCCGGATGGCCTGGGCGCTGCGTATACGCGAGGTTTCCGATTCGTGATCGAGATGCGTGTTGATGGCCACCAGTTGCTGCCGGGTGAGGCGATCGAACATGCGCCCCCAAGTAACTATCCGGGTTACGGAGTTCCCCCAGCTCGCGGAGTCGGCTGTGCCAGGAGTATCCGAAAGCCAAAATTGGTCCCACTCGAGCAACTCCAGCCGCTCGGCGTCGAAAAATATTGCCGTATATTCACCGCGGCTGCCTCCGGAGCGCCCTGTGCCGATCATTCGGAAACGGGCGGGCAGACTAGTGGTCACGTCCGTCATCTGATAGAACTGCGCTTCCTGCACTCCGAGGATCATTGGCGCTTCAGCCTGCAGCAGCGCTGCGACGGCCGGAAGCCGCCCGCTCCAGGAGTCGACGTCGTCGGCTGGCATGTCTTGGCTGCCACGGCGCAGATTCAGGCTCATCACATGCACCTCCGGGCCAGCGTAGTGGCCGATCAACGCAGAAGGCTGCTGGGCGGGCCGCGCGCCGGGGCGGACGCTCATTACGGCGTTCCTTCGGACACGGATCCTCGCTGGCCGCCGGTCCTAGCGTTCCGTCCGTCCGTCAAGGTGGTCCACGAGTTGGGCGGCGATTCCGGTGTAGCGGGCCGGCGTGAGGTCGAGCAGGCGCTGTTCGGCTTCGTCGCTGAGCCCCAGACCCGCAACGAATTCGCGCATCCGTGCGGCGTCCACCCGTTGCCCCCGGGTGAGTTCCTTGAGCCGCTCATACGGGTCAGCCAGCCCATCGACCCCAGCAATGGCCTCAGCGCGCATCACCATCTGGACGGCCTCGCCCAGTATTTCCCAGTTCGCATCGAGATCGGCTGCGAGGACCGCCTCGGCAACATCGAGGCGCTGCAGCCCCTTAAGCACATTAGAAATCGCCAGGATGGAGTGTCCGAAGGCAACACCGATATTGCGCTGGGAGGAGGAATCGGTGAGGTCGCGCTGCCAGCGGGAGGTCACCAGGGTTGACCCCAGGCTGTCAAAGAGCGCGCAGGACAGTTCGAGGTTCGCCTCGGCATTCTCAAACCGGATCGGGTTGACCTTGTGGGGCATTGTTGACGACCCTGTTGCCCCGGCCACCGGGACCTGGGCAAAATAACCGATCGAAATGTAGCTCCATACGTCGGTGCAGAAGTTGTGCAGGATCCGGTTGAAGCGGGCTATGTCCGCGTATAGTTCTGCCTGCCAGTCATGGGATTCGATCTGGGTAGTCAGCGGATTCCAGCCGAGAGAAAGGCCCTCCACAAACGTTCGCGAAACTTTCTGCCAGTCCGCCGTCGGGACAGAGGCGTAATGGGCGGCGTAGGTGCCGGTCGCGCCGTTGATTTTGCCCAGGAATTCGGTCCGGGTGATTCTGTGCAGTTGCCGGCGCAGGCGGTACGCCACGACGGCGATCTCCTTGCCGAGCGTGGTGGGGGTGGCCGGCTGGCCGTGGGTGCGTGAAAGCATTGGGACAGAGCGGGCGGCCGTGGCGAGGCTCTCGAGCGACTCGAGGAGCTCGACGGCAGCGGGCGTCCAGACCTGCTCGACGGCGCCCTTGATGCCCAGCGCGTAGGCGAGATTGTTAATGTCCTCGGAAGTGCACCCGAAGTGCACCATCGGGGTGAGTTCTCCAATGCCCAGCTCCGGCAGCCGGCGCGCAATGAAATACTCCACGGCCTTGACGTCATGCACTGTTACTTTCTCGATTTCGGCGAGCTCGTCTACTGCCGCAGCATCGAATTCCGTGACAATTCTGCGCAAGCCGGCCTTCTGGTCCGCGGTCAGCGGAGCTGCCCCGGGGAGGACCTGCTGGTCGGTCAGATGGATCAGCCACTCGACTTCAACATGGACCCGGTCCCTGTTGAGGGCGGCCTCGGAGAGGAAATCGACCAGCGGAGCCACCGCCTCCCTGTAACGCCCGTCCAAAGGCCCAAGGGTCAGGGAAGAAGCTCCCCGTGCCGCAGATGCAAGGTCAACCCGGGAGTGAGCAATATCAGCCATAGGCCAATTCTTTCATGCCCGGATTGAACTGAACGCCGCCGGAGGACGGTACCCGGACAGATTTCCACATAGGCCCCGGAGCGCGCGGCTGCACCAAGGGGCCGCACCTAGCCTCGAGGTGGAGTCATTGCCGGGCAGTCGGCCCGCAGCGGTGGGGAGGGTGGTATGGGTGGCACTGCGGGTGGGGATAGCGCGGAGGTCGGCAGGATGCTGCGCCTGCAGTGCGCGAGGATCGAGGACATCCAGCAGCAAGCCAGTGCACTGATGAGGATGGAGTGGATCTCACCGGCGG
>DGBL01000211.1 GCA_002384315.1 Micrococcaceae bacterium UBA4005
CAGCGTTTTGGTTCGCGCTGCCGGACGACTTCTCGACTTCTAGGGTGATCTCCTACGCGCGCGCGCATTGGGAGGGGCTTTACGTCCCGCCGGGCGGGACTTACTAGTCCCATCACACGGTAGGTAATCGGAGATTCGCCCACATGCCCGCCCAGCTCGTGAAACTCCGCACCAAGGCCGACCGCCTGAAGACGGATCAGGCCGAACAACTACGTCAGTTGGTGCTAGATTTCCCGGACCTGCCGCAGCGGGCGGTCGGGGAACTGATCGCCACCATTGACCGTCAGACCGCCTCCAGGAGTGGATGGACCTTCGTCATGATCAGCCCCGAACAGAACGCCGCCGTCGTGGACTGGCTGTCCAGGAACAGCGGCCGGCCCCTGGTCGCCATGCGGCTCTGGGCGGTGCTGTTCAGCAACCTTCGCACCGACACTGGCGAGATCGTGCAGACCCGCGACGAACTGGCGGAGTTGGTTGGTGAAACGCCCAACCACGTGAGCGAAATCATGGGCGAGCTGGCGACGATCGGCGCGATCAGCCGCCGGCGCGAGAAGGTCGCTGGGATGCGTGGACCGGGCCTGGTTCGGTATTTCATGAACCCCAAGGTCGGCACGCATCTGACCGGCGCCGCCCGCGACAAAGCCCAGACCGATTCAGCCCCCCTGTTGGCGTTGATCAATGGCGGCCGAGCGCCGTCCTAGGGTTCGAACACCCCTTCGATCGAAGAGTTCGAAATGCCTGAAGTTCGAATGTCCTTGGCCGAAGCCGGCGCGATACTCCGCATCGCCCCCAACAGCGTCCGCTCTCGCTGGAAGGCAGGAAAGCTAAGGGGCGACCGCGACAATGAAGGCCGGATTTGGGTGTGGCTCGACCCGGCCGCCCCGCCTTCGAAATCGCGACCTTCGAACCCTTCGATAGAAGGTTCGAACAGCGGGCAGGTCGAAGCCCTTGAAGCCCACATCGTCACCCTCAGAGAGCAGCTTGCCGGCGCAACCGCCGAGCTTGCGACCCTGCGGCCGCGAGCGGCGGAGCGCGACCGACTGGAGGCGGAGGCCGTGGGGCTGAGGGTCCAGGTGGAGATGCTTCAGACGGACCGCGCCGAGTGGCGGGCGGTCGCGCAGCGGAGCTTGGAGAAGGGCGGCGGATTCCTCGGCCTGTTCCGCCGCCGGTGAACCGCCTGCCACCTTGGCGTCCATCGAAGGCGACCCGGCCGTAAGGACCGGACGCCGCGGGGTTTGAGGGGCAGCGCCCCTCGGCCGCGTAGCGGCAATCCGGGGCACCCGGCGAGCTTCTTTGCGCAGCAAAGTATAGTGAGTACACCTTCCTTTCTGTCAGGCCGCCGCTATGGTGGCCCATGTCCTACGCCATCCTTCGCGTCGAGAAGCTCAAGACGCCCGGCAACATCGCCGGTTCGCTCGCTCACACCTTCCGCACCAGGGAGACCCCCAACGCGGATCTGTCGCTAGCGTCGCTGAACGAACATCACGGCCCGCAGACCCCGGAAGCGGTGATGGCGAGCATTCGTGACGCTCTGCCAGAGAAACGACGCTCAGACGCCGTTCTCTGCCTAGAATACTTCATCGGAGCGAGCCCAGAGCACTTCAAGCACGATGATGGCCGTCAGTATTTTGATGACGCTCGCAAGTGGTTGGAGGCCCGTCATGGGGCTGAAAACGTCATCAGCACCCACGTTCACCGCGACGAAACTTCGCCGCACATGGTCGCCTACGTGGTTCCTCTAGTCGACGGCCGATTGAACGCGAAACAGTTCACCGGCGGCAAGACCGCGCTGTCGAAGATGCAGACCGAGTTCGCCCAGGAGGTCGGCCGACAGCACGGCCTCGAGCGCGGGATCGAGGGCAGCAGGGCGACCCACCAGACGATCAAGGAGTTCTACGCCCACCTCGGACAGGTCGAGCAGCAGGTGGCGAGTATCGTCATCCCGACCGAGCGCGAAGTGGTCCACAAGGGCCTTCTGACCTCGACCCTGGAAGCGGACGACGCCTACGCCCAGCGTGTCGCCAATGTTGTCCGTGAACGGATGGCTCCGGCGCTCAAAAAGGCCGCCCAGACGGACCTGATCGCCAAGCGGGAGCGGGAACAGGCCCGCGCCGTGAACCACCACAAGCACCAGGCGGCCGAGGCCCGAAAGAGCCTGGCCAAGTGGGAGCGCCTGGTGAGCGGTCTAGCCCCCGACCAGGTGGCCCAGCTGCTCGCCACCGTGGAGCGCCAGGCCGAGCGGATGCGGGAGGCCGCACGGGTCGTGGTCGGCTGGCTGCGGGGCGGTAGGGCCGAGGTGGACGGCCGCTACACCCTCACCATCCAGGAGCGAGGGACCGGGAAGACCGTGGAGATGGTCCACCGGAACGAGCGGGTCGCGGAGCGGTTGAACGAGGCCGGCGTGAAGATCGGAGATCTGGTCGAGGTCAGTCAGGCCGGCGACGCCAAGATCCTCGAACGGGGCCAGCAGCAGACCCAGGAGAGGGACCCCGGAAGGGGGCGCTAGGCTAGAATTGAATTTTCGGCTGAATTTTTCGATCAACCCCTTACGGAGCAAGGTGTTGATGAGGGTCTTCCCCCCCTCTGTATGCCCCCCGTGTTACCAGACGGGGGCTGGCCCTTCAGCAAGGGTCTAACGCCAAGGGGGAGGGCCTACTTGTGGGCGTTGTTCCGATCCGCCGCGCGGCGGACCAGGGCGAGAAATCCATACCAAAGGATGATGGGGATCGCCGCCACCCCGGTGACGAGGACGAAGCTCTTAACGAGCCAGAGCGGGTCCTCGGTGCTGATCGACAACCAGTCTGCCATGGTGCTGTCACTCCCCGCCTTCGCGCTGCCGAATGAGGCTTTCTAGGACACCTAGGGCCACCGTGCGACCGGGCGAGGCGTGCCAATGCTCGACGCGGTCGTGCAGGGCGTGCAGTTCCTCCGCGGTGGCGGTGTGCATCCAATCACGCAGGATCGCGGGCAGGCTGCTATCGGGTTTCACAACGGCTCCTCCGCGATCTCCGTTCGAAATCATCCTACCACCTTTCGCCCGCTGCAAGATCGGCCCGGCCGCCCTGCGGTCGCCCGCATCCGACCTCCCAGCGGGCTACAGGAGGCCCAGGAAGCCCCTTCAGGGGGTCGAGGCGTCAGATCACCCCCAGCACCCCGAAAAGCCCTCTACGGCCGTCCTGGCGGCTCGGAGCGGCCGGTTGTCCACAGACGGGGGTTTGGCCGTCCGCCAGCGTTTTGGTTCGC
>DGBL01000075.1 GCA_002384315.1 Micrococcaceae bacterium UBA4005
CACAAACAGCTTGACAGGCCCGCGAACTGGTCCGCGTACTTCGGCTCCAGCTCCAGATAGCGCTTGATCAGCCGCTCGAACTTGGAGCCCTTGTCCCGCTAGTCGGTCGCGGAGAAGTACAGCTGGTCAAGGACCTGCCCGAAGGAAGAAGAAGCCATGGCATCATCATTCCGCACAACTTGGCGCCGCATGCCAACGCGGGTTAGACGGTGCAGATTACGAGGCTCGAACCCGTCAAGTCCCGATACGAGGTCTGACATGCCAGACTCTTTTTCTTTTCCCGGGCACTTACGGTATCGTTTTATGCAACAAACCCCGCCAGGGCTAGAGCGAAAGCTTCCCCAAGACCGGCGGGCTTTTTCTTTAACTATGCTGATTCAGTGAATAAACCGGCACTCACTATTCCTCAGCAGCTCGAGCTCCTCAGCGAGCGCAAACTTAAACTCGCAGCCGGCGATGAAACCACAATGACGAGCCTGCTCCTAAGCAAGGGCTACTACCGATTGTCCGGTTATTGGCGGTACTTCCAAAAGTCGCCTCACAACGGAGACAATGAATTCCACGCGGACACCACCCTGCAGCAAATAGTTGATGTCTACGAATTTGATGAAATTCTGCGCAGTCTCTTATTCGAGGGTCTGAGTATTTTTGAGGTGGCCTTCCGTACGCGATTGGCTTACTTCTTTTCCGTACACAAAGACGCCTATAACTATTCTTCGATCGAGCTGTACCGCGACGAGAAATATGAGCGCGACGGTGAAGTCAGGTCGTACCGAACAGATCTCGTGCGGGACATAGACAGTGAGCTCAAGCGGTCGCACGAGGACTTCGTGAAGTCGCATATCGAACGCGAAAAACCCATCCCCATTTGGGTAGCGGTTGAGGTGCTAAGCATGGGCACAGTGTCGAAGATGTATCGACTGCTCTTGGACGATGACGTTCGCTACCCCGTAAGCAAATCATTCGGCTACCCGGATCCAGCATTTGCAGAAACGATTTCGCGGTCATTCTCAACCTTGCGGAATAAGTGCGCACATAACGCGCGAATTTGGAACCACAGCTGCGTATACCCGCCGACCGTCCTCAAACGGCTCAAGTCCAACCGAGACAAAGACATCTATTACCGCACGCCCTGGGCATACATAGTGATGCTTGCGGATGCCGTAGACGGCATCAAAAAGACCAGTTCATTCTCAGAGTCTTTGTACGGCCACATCAACGCATACCCGGAGTTCCTCGCTGGGCTGACGAAACCTCATCGACGCTAGCCGCCGACTTTTGGCCAGCGCCGTTGTCATTGAAACGCCGATAACGGCGCATATGAAGAGCCCCGGGGTCCCTGCCCAAGGGTGCCGAAGCCCTGTTCCTCCCAGACTCGGCGCGCCTATCCTGTATGCGCCTGTCTCGGATCCATCCGCGGCCTGATGTCGAGGGCCTGGCGATCCGCTCGTCTCCACCGGAACACCATGACCCATTCGTCCCGGGCCTCCACGGACGCCGCTGTCCATCCAACCCACGGGTTTCGACCAATGGGTCCGCGGCGCCGCCGCAGTAGCAATTCAACGCTCAATTGTTGGCACGCCTGCCTGAAAATCGGACGACCGGAGGAAATCACCAACTCCACGGCATCATCCTTCTACTTCTACGTGAACTTCTTACGCTCGGGCATCTAGGTAAGGGCTCCTACCAAGCTGTCTCACAAAACCAAACGGCCGCATGACCAGGCAGGAACGTGGGTCGTTTGTCGCCGAAGGAGTCTGTAGCGGCACCACGGGCAGCGCGACTAATTCCGTGGATACAGCGTGGAGACTCCTTCGGCTGTCACGAAAATGCGTCGAGGTTAGTCCGGTGCAACTACCTCGTCCGTGATCACCAGTCGCCGTTCGCCCAATCCGTCTTCGCGGATCCACGCTGCCCCGATCTCTGGAGCGACCTGTTCCACGGTGCCACTGAACTTTGTCCCCGCCGAGTCCACGACCTCGACATGCTCGCCTTCGTTCCAGTTCGTCCCTGCCATCGTGCTCCTCCCGGTTGTTCTTCCCATGCTTCTTCCACTACCGGGACGACCGTTTCGTTCCCTGTTGAGGGAACTGGCATGGGCGGCTGTTCCGGGGGCCGGGAGTAGGTTCTCGGCGCCCGGCGGCCATGGACGGGTGGCCCGTCGCTGAACGCCGGGATGGAAGCGGGCGTTTTGACGGGATCCTGCACCTTCCAATGGTGCGCGGTCCCCGCGACCGCACCCGGGAACCTGCACAGAACGGGTGCGCGGCTAGGAGTCCCCGTCGGGCAGGGCGTCCAGGGCGGCGGTGAGCTGTTCCTCTGGTGGCACCAGGTCCCGGTCGGCGGCCGGCAGTTCGTCGTAGGTGTAGGCGGCTATGGCCATCGGCGAGGTGGACCGGCCCAGGGCGTACCTGACGCTGTGGTCGTTCTTGCTGCCGCAGATCAGGATCCCCACGGTCGGCGCATGGGCTGGGCGTTTGAGCTTGTCATCGACCAGGGCGACGTAGAAGTTGAGCTTGCCGGCGTACTCGGGCTGGAATTTCCCGGTCTTGAGCTCGATGACGAAGTAGCGCAGCTGCTCGACGTGGAAAAACAGCAGATCGATGTAGAAGTCGTCTCCGTCGACGTCGAAGTGCACCTGCCGTCCCACGAACGCGAACCCGTTGCCGAGTTCCCTGAACGTTTCGGTGATGCGGTCCATGAGGGCCTGTTCGAGGTCCCGTTCGGCGACCTTGCCCGACAGGCCCAGGAACTCGAAGGAGTAGGGGTCCTTGGCGACTTGCTGGGCCAGTTCGGAGTCCTGCGCCACCAGGTGCTGTGCGAAGTTCGAGGGCGCCGAGCCCGAGCGCTCCAGGGTCCTGTTCATGATCATGTTCATCAGCACGTTGCGGGACCACCCGTGTTCAACGGCCGCGGACGCGTACCAATCCCGCGTTTCGGCGGTATCGAGCTTGTCCAGCAGCACGGTGATGTGTCCCCAGGGAAGTTGTCCAACAGGCTGTTGGACTATTGGCTCCGGCCAGGCCGTGGCGAACCCGCGCATGTAGAAGAGGTTGCTGCGGGAGAAGCCCTTCATCTCCGGGAACGCGGCGCGCAGGTCCTCGGCCAGCCGGCCGATGACCCCGCTCCCCCACGCCTGGGTTTCCTGCCGGGCCTGGATGTCCCGTCCGATCGTCCAATAGAGCTCCAGCAAATCGGTGTTCACCCGCCGCAGCGCCCGCAGGCGGGCCCCGCTGACACGGTCCTTCAATTGACCGAGAAAGGCGGGATAGTCATCGGGCAGCACAAGTTCACCGGACGTCGTCACGGACTTCATCCTAGCCAGCCCCACTGCTGCCGCCTGCCGGACACAGCGTCCGCGAACAGTGGACTCGTCTTGGCGCCCATAGCGGCGCCTCCGACGAAACTCACTTGCCCGGCGATTGATTCCCGCATCCCTCCGTCAGACCGCAAGTTGTCGGAGGCCGTGAATAGACTTCGGGTTGTTAGTGGATTCTTTTCGGATGAAGGAGTTAGCCGTGGTGAAGCCTGAGATCGAGACCTACAGCGAGGACGGCGTTTGGAAGAGCCGGCGCCAGGGAAGCAGCCGAGCCTTCTCCGTGGGAGGCACGAAGGCCGAGCAGCAGGAGCAGGGACGGGCGGCCGCCAAGCGCGATCAGGCCGAGCACGTCATCAAGAATCTCGACGGAACCATTGGTGCCAAGAATTCCTACGGCAACGACCCCAATCCCCCGCGAGACAAGAACTGAGACATCGAGACGGGAACAAGATGATCCTGACCTTCGCAGCACTCAGCGTTAAGTAGCTGGGCCGGTCTGGGCCGGCGCAACGGTAATGTAGGTGCCACCTCTTGAAGGTGCGAGTGGTGATGAAGGTCCCGGTCTCCCCCAGGCCGGGACCTTCGCGCGTGACAAGGGGGCGGCCTGCGCGCCTACCGGTCGGTGTCGTCCTTGCTCCAGTACAGCTCGGCCTGTTCCTGGAGGACGGCGAGACGTCCGCGCATTTCGGCGAGCTCCTCCCGTGCGGCCGCGGCGGCGGCCCGCTCGGCGTCCAGCGCCGATGCCGCGTCCCGGCGCGAACGGGCTGGTCCCGGACGGTCCCGCAAACGTCCGGACCGCGGCATGGCCGACAAAGCCTACTCTTCCAAAGCAATCCGGACGTACCTACGCGGCCTTGGCATTGAATGCGTCATCCCCGAAAAGGAAGATTAGAAAGCCAACCGAAAACGCAAGGGCACCACGGGCGGACGTCCCGTCACCTACGACAAGGACGCCTACAAGCGGCGCAACGTCGTCGAACGCTCCTTCAACGACTACAAGCAATGGCGCGCCATCGCCACCCGCTACGACAAGCT
>DGBL01000140.1 GCA_002384315.1 Micrococcaceae bacterium UBA4005
GGTGATCCCGGCTTCGACACAATCTACGGACACGGGATTCTCGATGTCGACGCCGCGGTCAACGCCGAGCTTGAAGTGCCCGAAAAAAGCATGCTCGGCTCCATGGCTGAATGGATCGAGGTCTACCGCCGGGGCAAGCCCGATCCGGCTCCGGCTGAAACGGAGCCAGCCCCGCCGCAGGAGACTCCAGCTATCCCAGCGCCGCCCGTGCCAGTGGCCGACGACGGCGCCGGCGAGTCCGCCGTCCTGCCAGCAACCGTGGTCCTTGGCTTCGCGGGCCTGCTGCTGGCCCTTGTCGTGGCCGGGAGCCTCCACGGCGTGCGCGCCTACCGGGCGCAGGCGGGCGAGCCGGTCGAAGAGCCGACAGGAGAGTCCGATGGCCCTCCGGGTGAGGTGCCGCAAAATAGTTAGTGAAGATTTTCACAAAGTCCGGTAGCATACATTCCATGGCATCGAACCAACAGTTCTCTGATCGTCCGCGCATTCTTGTGGTTGGCGGTGGTTACGTGGGTCTTTACGTAGCGCACAAGCTGCAGAAGAAAGTGAAATCGCATGGTGGAATCGTCACGCTGGTCGATCCGTTGCCGTACATGACGTACCAGCCGTTTCTGCCTGAAGTGGCGGGCGGCAACATTGAGCCCAGACATGCTGTTGTCTCGCACCGCACACACCTGCGCCAGACTGAACTGATTACCGGCAAGGTCACGGGGATCAACCACTCGGCCCGTACCGCAGTCGTGGAGCCAGGCGATGGAGGCGAGCCTTTCGAGCTCTCCTACACCGACGTGGTGGTCGCCGCCGGCGCAATCACGCGGACCTTCCCGATCGAGGGTCTGCGCGAGGCCGGGATTGGACTGAAGACCATTGAAGAAGCCGTCGCGCTGCGCAACCAGGTCCTGACGCAGATCGAAAACGCTTCCCTGATGGCTCCCGGTCCTGAACGCGACCGCGCCTTGACATTCGTCGTGGTGGGGGGCGGGTTCGCCGGTATTGAAACCATCACCGAGATGGAGGACCTGGCCCGGGACGCTGTGCGGAAGAACGATCGCCTGAACCGTGCGGACCTGCGCTTCGTCATGATCGAAGCACTGGGGCGGATCATGCCTGAGGTAACTGCGGCTCAAGCCGAATGGGTCGTTTCGCACCTGCGCTCGCGCGCCATCCAGGTATTGCTGAACACCTCCCTCGCGAGCGCGACGGACGGCGATCTGAAGCTCATCAACATGCCGGACAGAACCCCTGCAGGCCAGTTCTCCGCCGACACCTTGGTCTGGACGGCTGGGGTTCAGGCGAACCCGATGGTCCGCTTTACCGACTTCCCGATCGACGATCGGGGAAGGGTGTGCGCCAATGCGGAACTGCGCATCACCGGTGATAGCGGACCTTTGGAAAACGCCTGGACTGCCGGAGACGTTTCCGCGGTTCCCGACCTCAGCGGGGGAGGGGTAGGCGGGTTCTGCGTGCCGAACGCCCAGCACGCGGTCCGTCAGGCCAAACGACTGGCGAAAAATATTTACGCGCAGAACTATGGCGTCGGGCGCATCAAGGAATACAAGCACCGGAACCTTGGGGTCGTCGCCGGCTTCGGCCAGTACAAGGGCGTGGCCAATATTATGGGAATCGGGCTCAAAGGCATGCTCGCCTGGTTGGCGCACCGTGGTTACCACGGTCTGGCCATGCCGATGTTCGAGCGCAAGTTCCGGGTCGTCGGGAACTGGATCTTCAGCCTGGTTTTCGGCCGGGACACCACCCAGCTCATGGATCTGGACACCCCGCGCAGGCAATTCCGTGAAGCCGCCGCACCCATCCAGAAGCGCGATGCGGCGGCCGAATCAGCCAAGGCCAGCACGTCCGCATAGGATTGACTGAGCTGGCCCACGGCCCGGTCGGATATGGTGGGAAGCAGGTTCCGCGGGTAGCGGACACCCGCGACCATCAACGGCGGTCGGCGCCCCAGTAGCCCAATGGCAGAGGCAGCAGACTTAAAATCTGTTCAGTGTCGGTTCGAGTCCGACCTGGGGTACCAGCTTCTTCCAAGGCCAGCACGAGAGCCTGAACCGGCCTTGACCAGCCGGCTCGCCTCTGCCGGTCGACACCCGGCTCAAATGCGCGGTTGTGGTCAATGACCACCGGGTCCCGGCGCATTCCCCAGCTGCCGGGGCCCGGCCCGCGTATTGATCGGGCCCATGGCATTGACCTACTCCGTCCTGGTCGCCGGAAAATACTAAGCAGCCGAACCTTTTTCCAACCTCTGCTTCCTACCGTGAGCTATCGCACGCTGGCTACAGCGTCGCGTTCAATGCGATAGCTGGGGGCATTGCCCTCTTTCAGCAGAGGAGTTCCACCATGGTCAATCCACAAACCGCGCTCGGGCGTCCGCCTGACCGGCAGTCATCACACCCGGCCGGAAGATCCGGCCGCCGGCTTCAGCGCCGTGCCTCAATTATTCTCACCTCGTTGGTATTTGCAGCATTGGTGCCGGGCGGCGTTGCCCCTGCGTACAGTGCAGTGACGGCAGTCGGTCCAGTCGATACACAAAACGGCTTCCCGCTCTGGTATTCAGACGGCTCAGTAAAGCTCCAGCTTTGCTACACGGCAAACTCGGGCTGCCTAGCCGAACCGCCGGACTCAACCTCCCCGGCAGCGTATCCGGACAACTTCCCGGAAGAAGCATTCTGGTTCGCGGCAGAGGCATCAGGGGGAAACCTCGACCTCTATGAGGCCGCGCTCGAGGCGGCCCATCTCAATGGGCCCGTGGTACCCGGAGAACAGATGGGGTTCTCCCGGCTCCGCTTCCGGCTCAGCAACCTCATCGCTGACCAGACCTACACCATCACCCACCCGTACGGGGTCAATACCTTCGTGGCCGAACAGGACCCGGCGGACCCCACCCTGGGGCGTATCCGCGCCACGTTGGACGTCGGTGACTGCGACCCCTCGATTGCACCGTGCGATTGGGGGGCAGTGGGTGCGGCGTTCCTGGGCGACTACACCACAGGCAGCACGGCGGCTTTCCTGAAGCAGGATGGCGCGGCCGCGGGCACGCTCGGTGACATCAACACCTTCCGCACGGTCACCGGGGCACCCTCCGGAGTCAACGCAGTGATAGTCGACGGGCCCAATGCCGGCGGGGCGGGCATCAACACGCTCACCGTGAACACGTTCGCCGTCCAAGGACTCATCTTCGACGGAGCCGACGGGGCGCCCTCGACACCGAACCTTACGGACGCGAGCGATACCGGGCGGTCGGTAACAGATAACATCACCAAGGTGAGCATGCCGAGTTTCATCGGCACGGTTCCCGGTGCAGGACCCGGGATCGCCGTAGACCTGTTTGCCGACGGTGCTGCGGTTCCTGCTGCCTCCGGTACAACGGCGGCGGACGGCAGCTACGCCCTGACGCTGGCGGCAGCCCTTGCCGACGGCACACACACGGTGCGGGCGCGGATCGCGAATCCGAACTATGCGATCGACCCAGTCACAGGGCAACCTATCGACCCCACCCAGCCGGAGTTTCTGGTCTCGGGAATGCTCACCTTCACGATCGACGCCACGGCGCCGCCGGTCACGGTGAACGCACCGTACCCATCGAATCCGACGCTAACGCGCACCCCGGCGTTGTCCTTCGGGAGCGCGGACGCCACGGCAACCTTCGAATGTCAATTGCTTCCTTCGAATGCGACATGGCAACCTTGCACCTCTCCCACGACGTATGACGCCCAGGTTGATGGGACGTACACCTTCAATGTGCGTGCCACTGATACGGCTGGCAACCTGAGCCAGCTCGCGTCCTACTCGTGGCGCATTGGGGCCACACTGATCAAAAACCAGGACTTCAATGGTGATGGTCGGGCTGATGTGGTGGC
>DGBL01000174.1 GCA_002384315.1 Micrococcaceae bacterium UBA4005
GGCAGGAACCTTGATGGTGAACGCCCCGAACATCATGTAGGCAAGGTAAACGACGGCGAGGGTGATGAACAGCTTGCCGACGGCGTCGCCGCTGGCAACCCAGCCTTCGGCGTTCGAGTTCGGGTCGTACATTTTCAACAGCGCAGTGGAGACGGGGCTGGCGATCAGCGCGCCGCCGCCGAAGCCCATAATCGCCATACCGGTTGCCAGCCCTGGGCGGTCGGGGAACCACTTGATCAGCGTGGATACCGGTGAGATGTATCCGATGCCAAGGCCAATTCCGCCGATGAAACCGTAGCCCAGGTAAACCAGCCACAGTTGGTCGTTGAAGATACCGATCGAGCCGACGAGGAATCCGCTGGACCAGAAGAGGGCGGAGGTAAACATGGCCTTGCGCGGGCCCTGGGTATCGACCCAGGTTCCCATGATTGCTGCCGACAGGCCGAGCATCACGATCGCGATCGAGAAGATTATTCCGATCTGGGTGAGGCTGGCGTCGAAATGGGCTACCAGTGCGGTCTTGTAAACACTGGTGGCGTACGCCTGACCAATGCACAAGTGGACCGCCAACGCGGCTGGCGGAATCAGCCAGCGGTTGAAGCCCGGAGGGGCGATGCTGTGGTCACGGTCGAGCCAGCTCACAAAATACTCCTTAAAAGTGGGCAAAGGGGTGCCCTTGCCCGTGGATCAGCGTTGTTACTGAACGCAATTATGCTGTGCGTCACACAGGGTCGCATACAATTTAGCGACGAGCGGTACGTTAATCGCGGTGAGTGGTCCCACTGCCCGCGGTTACTCCGCTATCTTTCATTCAACCATCTTCGCCGTGCGGGATGGCTACCGCTTACTCGCACATCAGCGAACTTGCCCCGCAGACCCTCCAGGCGAGGGTCCCGGCCTGCCCTGGTTGGACGGGCGAGGATCTCCTGCGCCATCTGGGACTGGTGTATATCAGCAGAGCTGAGACTATCCGCACCGGCAAGCGTCCACCCCGGGGGTGGACGGCTCCGCTGGACAGCGGGACAACCCCTGCGCTGGCCTTCCTTGACGCGTGTTTCAGCGCGCTTGTTGCCGAACTGGACTCACATTCAACCGACGACGCCGCGGAAAGCTGGGTCGCTGAGGACCAAACCGTGGGTTTCTGGGTGCGCCGCCTCACCCACGAAACTACGATCCACCGCCATGACCTTGAATCGGCGGCCGAGGCCGCGGTCACGGGCATTGGCGCTGATCTGGCCATCGACGGAATTGATGAAGTGCTCACCGTCATGCTGGGCCGTGGACGGCCGGACCCCGAGGCGAGCGGCGCCGTCGTCGTCGTTCGCAGTGGTGGAAAGGACTGGTCCGTACACCTGGATACCGAGGCGGTGCGCATCGACCAGACCTCCGTTGAACACCCGGAGGCGCTCTTGACGGGTGAACCCCAGTCCGTGCTGTTATGGCTGTGGGGTCGCAGCGATCTGTACCCGGATTCTAGCTTCGATAACTCTGCACGCCATCCTGCGGCGGTGGAATTGCGCGCTCGCCTAGCGAGGGCAACCTAAGGCACGAATTACTGAGCAATGCGGAAAGATCGATAAGCGCTGGGCCCGGGCAGGCAGGCCCAGCGCTCAAAGAGGGTAGGACCCCCCAGAGCAGCCATCAATCGCCTCTCGGCGGTGACCACTCCAAGTGAGCATAGTGGCCGCACTCGTATCTGGCTATGGCCAGAGCAACACTTTCGCCCAGTCCTGCCCGACCCGCAGGTACCGCAGCCGCAGGTGCCGGCGCTCCGGGTTCGCCTGCCAGAATTCCACGGCGTCCGGGACCACTGTGAACACGGTCCACGCGGGGGCACGAAGTCGAGGCTGGTCCACCATCCGAGCCGCACTCCTCGCTACGGCCGCCGCCACCATCGCCTCACCACCCGGCAGCGGCAACGATTCGCTCTGCCGTCCGGCAAGGACCAGCGCCCGGGCGCTGGGGTGACGGCGCTGGAAGTCAGCGTCATTCTCCGCTGCGCTGCCCTTCGTAACGCGGCCGCGCACACGAATCTGGCGACCGACGGCTGGCCAGAAAAACGTCAGCGCCGCCGCCGGTCGGTGCTCCAACTGGATCCCCTTAGGGCTCGCCGCAGTGGAAGCAACCTGCCATCCGGAGGCGTTCGCGTCCCTGAGAATCACCACCCGGGCATCGGGCACGCCATCGGCTCCGAGCGTAGACAGGGTTACCGCATGCGGCGCGGGCACGCCAACCGTGACCGCATACCGGAGCCACTCCACAAACAGGTCAACGGGCGCCGCGGGCGCACCCTCCGGGGCGAAATGCGGGACCTCCGGGGGAAAAACGTCTACGCCGCGCAGCAGGTCGCGGATGGAACCTGGATCGCTCATGCGCCCAGCCTAGTCCTGCGGCTGGCTGGCTACGCTCCTGCTGAGATGCAAGCCGCTGGGATGCAGGCCGCTGGCCGCGCTAGAGTCGAGGGATGTCTGCGCAGGACCAGCAGCCCCACAGCCCCGGGAGGGAATCCACCTGGAACACNNGAAGTGTACGAGGCCGTCGTCGCCTCCAACGGGGTGGCAGCACTGGACCACCCGGCGCTGGAGCTCGCGCTGTCGCTGCGTAAACCCTGGCTTGACGTCCTGGTTACCGGTTACACCACTATCGGCGGGCCCATCGGGATGCCGATACTGACCATTATGGCGCTGGTCGCTCTGGCGGTCACCAGCCGCTCATGGACCCCTGCGCTCCTCGTCGCTACAGCGTCGCTGGGCTCACTGCTGATGACAATCGCAGCGAAACAAGCAATCGGGCGCATGCGACCGCCGGTGGACGCCGCCGTTCCGCCATTCGAAATTTCACCGTCTTTTCCCAGCGGCCATTCCCTGAACGCGCTGGTCATTTCCGGAATTGTCGCCTACGTCCT
>DGBL01000088.1 GCA_002384315.1 Micrococcaceae bacterium UBA4005
GCATTCCTGGGGTGAAATGGACGGAAACGACGACGACTGGCTTCGGCAACAGCGCCCACCGCACTGGGGCTAGTGCTCTAGCACAGTGCAGTGGGCGATGTGTGTTGCGGGTGCTTTTTAGTTGCGGTGCGCCGTATCAGTTACAGGTGCAGCGTTGTTCCGCAGGGACGTCGGCCATGACCGAATCGACGTGCTCGCCGCAGCCGGTCCAGGTGATTTTTCCACAGTTCCTGCAATGGATGGGACTACACATAGTGACTCCTTGATAGGTTGCTTATGCCTTAAATAATACCCCAGGGGGTATGCAGTTTCCAAGCTCCTCCCGTGAGTCACCCCGGATGCTGGAATTCGCTAGCCATCCGAGGTCAGGATCAGATGAACGGTTCCGCTGCTAGAGGACCCTGCAAGAGCCGCCGCATCCTGAGGCGGTGCGGCTACCACGACCAGTCCCGACTGGGCTGCTGACCCCGGCCAGGAGCTATCGCCGCTTGTGGATACCCAGAGAACGGGAAGCCCCTGCGCCAGGGTGGTGTTTTCCGTGGAGGACTCAAACCCGTTGCCGGTGGACAACACGACGTCCACCAGCTGCCCTGCCGAGAGCAGCTGTACGGTCGAGGGATCGGCAGGCCGCAGCGGAACTGCCACGGAGCCCTGAGGTGCGCCGGTCAGCAAGGTTGGACCCACCAGGGAAGTCTGCGCCACGGCGGCGCCAGCTAGCAGCGGGGTGGCGAGCCGCTGCCCGAGCACGGCCGCCGTGTCGGTGTAAGCACCGGCGGGAATGGCTGCTGCTGGCACGTCGAGAATAGTCAGCTCAGCGTCGGTGAGTACGGCACCCACCGGCAGGTCCCGGATTGCGGTGACGATGCCGGTGGTCTCCGCGTCTTCGGGTAGAGCCGCCTCGACGAACACTCCGGCTGCTCCGCAGAGCAACAGTGTTGCAATGAGTCGGCGGTAACGCAGCAATCGCCGCCGCGCCCCCAACGGACTGCGTCCCGGCGTCGAATGTCTCCGACCGGATCTGGAGGTGTAGGCGGTGCTCTTGGAGAAGAATCGTGCCATGGCCCAACGCTAGGTTCATGCGACGGGTAAGGGAAAGCTGCCGACAGTATGTGGAAAATACCAGCCGGAGCGGGATGGCTCCGGTTCAGACTAGGAGGCGGCTTTAGCTGCGGAGCTGCCGGTGGAGGCAGAGTCGGTGCTGGCCGGACTGGAGCTGGCTTTGGTGGCCGACTTCGTGGAGGAGGAGGAGGAGGAGTCGGAGGGAGCCGCGCTGTCCGCCTTGGGGGAGCCTGGCGCGGATGAGTCCGACGTGGCGCTTGCTGGCGCAGGCGCTGTGGAACCGCTCGCTTCCGAGGTTGACCTGCTGTCACGCGAATCGTTCCGGTAGAAACCTGAACCCTTAAACACAACTCCGACGCTGTTGAACTTCTTGCGCAGCGAGCCTGCGCATTCCGGGCATTCGGTCAGGGAATCATCCGAAAAAGACTGCTGGATATCGAAGGCATGGCTGCAGTCCTTGCAGGCATAGGCATAAGTGGGCACGCAAATCCTCCTGGACAAACGGTGAATGATGACCACTCGGCCGCCGGATCAAACCCGAACCGCGGCTGGCACTCTGTGGTGTCGAGTGCCAAGTCTACACCGGAGCGGAACCGCTTTCGACCTGTTTATACCCCGACGGAGTGTAAACCCCCGGTAACGGAACATCTAGTGGCTCCGCCGGAAATGACCCCGCAGGAACCCACTCATGCTCGAAATTTATTCCTGCGATCTCGACGCCCGGGTAACGTGCCTGGGCCTCCGCGAGGAACCTGTCGTAATACCCGCCGCCCTGGCCTAGCCTGTTACCGAGGCGGTCTACGGCCAGGCCGGGGACCAAGATGGCCACGAGGCCGCGCAGGTCGCGGTGTGCGAGCCTGACTCCCAGCGGTTCAACGACGGGACCGCGGACGCTCTTACGCACTGGCACCCCGGGAAGCCATCGGACCCAGGACAGGCGGTACGCCGGTTCGCAGACAGGGACGACGACGGTGTATCCGAGGTCTGTCAGTCCGGTGAGCAGCGCGCCAGTTTCCGGCTCGGGTGCGAGTCCGATATACGCGGCGATCGTGCCCGGTGTGCCGGACTGCTCCGTCGCTCCGGTGGCCCGCCCCGGCACGGGGGACTCAAGCACGAGGGACTCAAGCACGGGGGAATCTAGCGCGGTTGCCTGGTCCACGGCGGTGCCCACCGCGGCTTGGAACCGTTGCAGTACAGCGGAGGCGATGGCCGCGGATTCCGCGGCGCGTGCCACAGGGTCCATGGTCCGCCGTCGGGTGCGGAACAACGTCCTGGCGGCCGCTTTGGCCTGTGCTGTGTCCGCTGAATCCATGGGTCCATTCTCCACGCCGGTCCTGTACAGGCGGCGCAGGGCGCGCAGGGAAGGGTCGCTTTGGGTAGGGTTGTCGCATGAGTCCCACTTCACGAGTCACCAAGGCCGTCATTCCCGTCGCTGGATTGGGAACGCGATTCCTGCCTGCGACGAAAGCGATGCCCAAGGAGATGCTTCCGGTCGTTGACAAGCCTGCGATCCAGTACGTCGTGCAAGAGGCGGTTGATGCCGG
>DGBL01000240.1 GCA_002384315.1 Micrococcaceae bacterium UBA4005
CGAGGGTTTGGGCGCCGGATGTCCGCGACCGGCGAGCAGTGTAGCCACCAAGGTCCCATGCTCGGGAACCTCCCCGAGTCCGCGTTGCCCGTTGGCTGTTCCGGCGCCAGAGACATCCGTGCCCCCGGACACGGCCCCCTTGAGGTCTGGGTGGCCGCCGTCAACCCCGCTGTCGATGACGGCGACCTTCACGCCCTTACCCTTGGTGGTTTTCCAGGCTTCGGTAATTCCGTAGTCCTGCAGCCAGTATTCCTTGTTGCGGATGTCATCGGCTTGCGCGGCACCTGCCAGGAACAGGGGCAGCACGACGACGCTGCCGAGCAGCGCCGCGAGAAGGGCATGCCAGCGCTGGTGCAGCGACTTTCGACAATGGGCCAAGGATCTACTTTCCGGAAGCTGTGCTGAGCGCGATTCCGTCAAGAATATCGTGCTCGCTCGTGGTCGCGGTCTGGACCCTGCCAGCCGTGGAACGCTCAGTATGCTCCACGACGCTTTGCCAAATCAGCGCTCCGGCCCCGATCACGTCGGTGCGGCCGGGGTGCATATAGGGCAGCGCCGCCCGCTCCTGCCGGCTCATCCGTAACAAGTCCTTGGTGGCGGAACGAATATCCGCTACCGCTAATCGTGCTCCGTGGATACGCTCCGGCAGGTACTCCGGAAGGGACAGCGCGTGTGCGGTGATCGTGGTGATGCTGCCGGCTACGCCCACCAGGGCGGTTATCCGCTCCAGCGGAACCACACGGGCTGCCTCGGCGATCAGCGCATCGACCTCCCGGCGCGTAGCCGCTATCTGTGTGTGAGTGGGCGGATCGGAGCGCAGGAACCGCTCGGTGAAACGCACGCAGCCCATGTCCAGGCTGTGGGCGGCAATGACGCCGCCCGCGTTTCCCGTGACGAACTCGGTGCTTCCGCCGCCCAGGTCGACCACCAGAATGACGTCGTCCGGTCCCGGTGCGAGCACGCTCGCCGCTCCCGCAAAGGACAGTGCTGCCTCCTCCGCGCCGCTGATAATTTCCAGCTCGACGTGCAGCCGATCCCGGATACCGGCCACAAAGTCCGCACGGTTCGCCGCATCACGCGTCGCGGAAGTCGCCACAAACCGGACCCGTTCAGCCCGGTGCTCGCTGATGAGCCGCGCATAGTCCTCCGCAGCCGCGAACGTACGCTCAAGCGCTGGCGCTGATAGCCGCCCGGTAGCATCGACGCCTTCGCCGAGCCGGACGACCCGCATGAGGCGCACCACGTCCGTGAGCACACCGTCGTCGTCGATGTCCGCAATCAGCAACCGGATGGAATTGGTGCCGCAGTCGATGGCTGCTGTGCGCATTCAGTCCTCCTGTGCCTGGGGCCGGCGTCCGGCCCGTTTACGTTCGAGTTCCGCTGGGGGCAGACCCTGCGTCTTGGTGTGTCGGCTGAGGTCAGCTGCCGGGACGGGACCGGCGACGTCCCAGGCTCCGTCGCAATAACAGCGGTCCGCGCTCCACCAGGGACTGATCAGCCCGATGGCCTCGTCCCCGAGCGGGTTCACCCCCGGCCCTGCGGCCAGCGAGTGCCCGACCAGGACGTGCAGGCATTTCACCCGGGTGGGCATACCACCCGCGGAAACACCGTCAATCTCGGCGACCGGGCCCACTCCAGCCCGCTCGCCGACGGCCCGGCGGGCCGCGAGATAGGACTCGTGGGCCCTCTGGTAACGGGCTGCGAGGTCATGGTCGATTGTCAGCCGCTGGCTCATCTCAACCATGACACCGTTGGCTTCAAGACGGGAAACCGCCGCCGTGATGATGGGGTGGGTGAGGTAGTAGGTGGTGGGAAAGGGAATGCCATTGCCCAGCCGCGGCGATGTCGTTGCTACGAGCGGATTGCCGCAGACGCACCGGGCACCGATTTCGACCACGTCGCGCACCGGCCTGCCCAGTTGCCTGCTCAACACCTGAAGGTCCTCCGGCGTGGGCAGCAGCGACGCGGGCTTGGTCACGGGTGAATCCTTCCTGAAACGCAGACGACGGCGGGCAGTGTCACCTTACCCGGTTGCGGCCCGTGCCACCGAGTCCCAGAGCGAGTCCACCCACGGCAGTTGCTCCGGGCGGACCTCGGCGGTACCGCTGGGTGTCCCTTCCATCCCAGAGCCGTCCTCGACTAGGTACCGCCGCTCGCCCGGAAGCACCATGAAGATCCGCTCGCGTGCCTGTTGCCGGATGTAGGCCGGGTCCTCCCAGCGCTCGAGCTGGCTGTAGTAGCCGTCCTTGGCCGCCTGCTGCCGGGCAATGTCCGCGCGCAGTTCACGCGCCTGGGTCTGCTGCGCCAGATAGGTGCTGACCGAGGGCGCCAGCAGGACCGTCACAGCGAGCAGCACCACGCCGAGGGCGAGCAGCCGTCCGGTGAACGTTTTTGCCGGGATCGGAGTGGCTGCTTCCGCGGGCACGATGGCCCGCGGTGCGGCTGGCCGGGCCTGCGCTCCACCGGAGCGGATCGATCGCGCAAGTTCGGCCCGTTCCGCCGCGCGTCGATCGGAAGGCGTAGCAACCCGGGGTCCGTCAGTTCGCTTCGTTCGCTCCGACGCCACCCCGGCTTCGGGTGCCTCCGAATTGTCCCCGGCAACGCCGTCGGCCGTCCGTGGCAACGCAGGAGGCGAAGCACGGACGGCGCGTGGCACGTTCGGGCGGCGGGCGGGCATGACACTCCTCGGGCTATCTGTCTCCGGGGTCCGGCGCAACCCCGTTTAATGAGGGTAACCGCACCCGTGCGCTTCTACGCCGTGAAACGCGGGAAGGCGCTCCGACCGGCATACCGGGCTGCGTCGTCGAGCTCTTCCTCGATGCGCAGCAACTGGTTGTATTTCGCCACCCGCTCGGAGCGTGCCGGGGCCCCGGTTTTGATCTGGCCGGCGTTGGTGGCCACACAGATATCCGCAATGGTGGTGTCTTCGGTCTCGCCGGAGCGGTGCGAGGTGATGGTGGTGTA
>DGBL01000133.1:0-2203 GCA_002384315.1 Micrococcaceae bacterium UBA4005
CACCCAGATGCGGCGGGACTCGGCGTCGTCGGCGTTGACGCCGGTGTTGCCGATATGCGGGGCTGTCTGGACCACCAGCTGGCGGGCATAGGAGGGGTCCGTGATGGTTTCCTGGTATCCGGTCATGCCGGTGGCGAAGACAGCTTCGCCCAATGCGGTGCCCGTGGCGCCGTAGCCGCGTCCCCGGAACGAGCGGCCGTCTTCGAGCATAAACACAGCTGGTGGTGCCTGCCGGGTGGAGTGAATGGTCACTGGATGTCCTTACCTTCGACGTCATGGGTGGAGCTAGTGGTTACGAGTGCGGTAACAGCGGTCAACAAGTGGGTTTTGTCGACGGCCCGGCGGGTTCTGAAGCCGGTATCGACAGGCTGGCCGGCCATCAGCCAGGTCAAGACCACGAGCCCGTCCTTCTCGACGAACTTCCCGGCCATGCCCCGCTCCAGGCGGGCCCCGGTGAGCGCCGCCCTCGGGATATACACATCAGGCGCGCCAGTCCGGGTGAAAAGTACACCCTCTCGGTGGATTGAAACGACCGCATTGGAACGGATTCCGAGCCCGTGCACGGCGATACGGTCGAGCCAATCCCCTGCTGTGGTGGTGCACACATACTGGCCTTGCGCTTCGAAGAGTGCATCTCCGGGGTCAGCGGGCGCTTCTTCCGGAGTCCCGAACTCGGACTGCCGCCGGATCCGGTGCCGCCAGCCGACACCCATCAGCGCTATCAGCGCCGCCGCGACAGCGACGGCGACAAACACCGGCGTCATCCACTGCATGGCTGGTCCCCCGAGTCCTGCGGGGCGGGAGTGTTCAACTCGCCGTCGAGCACGGTGGGGTGGCCCCGGTAGAACGTCGCCCGGACACTTCCAGGCAGTTCTGTTCCCGCGAACGGACTGTTGCGCCCTTTGGTGGCCATGGTCGACGGATCGACTATCCAGCGCGCGGTGGGATCCACCAGTACAAGGTGCGCCGGTTCGCCGACGGCCAGCGGCCGCCCCTGACCGGATAATCTGCCGACGACGGCGGGCGCATGCGAGGTCACCCGGGCGACGCCCTTCCAGTCCATCAGACCGGTGTCGACCATCGTGTGCTGCACCACGGACAATGCGGTCTCCAGTCCCGTCATTCCCATGGCGGCCTGGGCCCATTCGCAGTCCTTGTGCTCACTGGGGTGCGGGGCGTGGTCGGTTCCAACCAGGTCGATCGTTCCGTCCGCCAGCGCGCCGCGCAGGGCCTGGACGTCCTCGGCTGCCCGGAGCGGGGGGTTCACCTTGTAGACGGGGTTGTAGCTGCGGACCAGTTCGTCCGTGAGCAGGAGGTGATGCGGGGTGACCTCGGCCGTGACATTGATTCCCCGGGATTTTGCCCAGCGGATGATCTCGACGGACCCGGCTGTTGAGACGTGGCAGATATGCAGGCGGGAGTCNNCCGGTGAGACCCAGGATCGCCGAGACCGGACCCTCGTTCATCTGAGCTCCCTCGGTCAATCGAGGCTCCTGCGCATGCTGGGCCACGACGCCGTCGAAGGCCTTGACGTATTCGAGAGCGCGGCGCATCAGGACCGGATCGTGAACGCAGATCCCGTCGTCGGAAAAAACCCTGACGTTGGCGCGGGACGCGGCCATGGCCCCGATCTCCGCGAGGCGCTGGCCGGCGAGCCCGACCGTGACTGCCCCCACCGGACGCACATCGACCCAGCCGGCAGTGCGTCCGAGGCTGAAGACCTGCTCGACGACCCCAGCAGTATCTGCGACCGGGCTGCTATTGGCCATGGCGTGCACGGCGGTAAAGCCTCCGCGGGCGGCCGCCCGGGAACCCGTTTCCACCGTTTCCGCGTCCTCACGGCCCGGTTCGCGCAGGTGGGTGTGCAGGTCCACCAGGCCCGGGAGCAGGATCTGCCCTGCGGCGTCGATGATCCGGGCTCCGGCGGCATCCAAACCGGCCCCCAGGCCAGCAATGCGTCCGTCGGCAATCAGGACGTCGGTGGGCGGGCCGCCGAGCGGCGACGCCCCGCGCAGCAGGTAGCGCGACTGGATTCCTGCTGCTGCTGAACGGCTCATGCGCTATGCTCCCTGATCTCGGTGTGTGGGCTCGTCTCGTCATGGTCGTCGCCTGCGAGCAGAAGATAGAGCGTCGCCATGCGCACGGAGACGCCGTTGCGGACCTGTTCAAGCACCAGAGACCGCGGTGAGTCGGCTGCCGCCGC
>DGBL01000133.1:2214-4406 GCA_002384315.1 Micrococcaceae bacterium UBA4005
CCGGAAAGTGCCTGATCGAGATCGTAACTGACCTCGCATGGCCAGGACTGGACCCCGATGGGCAGCAGGGTCGGCGGAGCCACAAGCGTGACTTTGGCGCCCAGGGTTGTCAGCAGCCAAATATTCGAGCGGGCCACCCTGGAGTGCAGGACGTCGCCGACCACCAGGATGCGCATCCCTGCCAGGTCTGAGCCGGCCGAGGCGCCGCCGCCTAGCCGGGCCCAGTGCCGCCGGAGCGTGAAGGCGTCCAATAAGGCCTGGGTGGGATGTTCGTGGGTTCCATCACCAGCGTTGACGACGGCCGCATCGATCCATCCCGACGCGGCGAGCCTAGCGGGAGCCCCGGAGGCGTGATGGCGGATGACGACGGCGTCCGCTCCCATCGCCTCCAGCGTCTGGGCTGTGTCCTTGAGCGATTCGCCTTTGGAGACTGAGGATCCTTTGACCGCAAAGTTGATGACATCCGCCGAGAGCCGTTTGGCCGCAGCCTCAAAGGAGATCCGGGTACGGGTGGAATCCTCGAAGAACAGGTTCACCACCGTACGACCGCGCAGCGCGGGGAGTTTCTTTATTTCGCGCTGCCCTACCGCGGCCATCTCCTCGGCGACATCCAGCAGGCGCAGCGCATCGGGCCGCGAGAGATCGTGGGTCGAGAGCAGGTGTTTCACGACGCGCCTTCAATGACGACTTCGTTCAGGCCCATGCCGTCAACGGTATCGACTTCCTCAAGGCGTACGCGAACCCGTTCCGCGGAAGAGGTCGGCAGGTTCTTGCCCACGTGGTCCGCGCGGATCGGCAGTTCCCGGTGCCCCCGGTCCACCAACACGGCGAGCCGGACGATCCGTGGGCGGCCCAGATCGACGATCGCGTCCAACGCCGCGCGGATCGTTCGGCCGGAGTACAACACATCGTCAACAAGGACCACGACCTTGCCGTCGATACCGGACGACGGAAGCTGGGTCGAATACGGCGGGCGGGTGGGGTGGTGCTGGAGGTCGTCCCGGAACATCGTGACGTCCAGCTGACCGGTGATGCTCCGGGCGTCGACGCTGGGATCCACGGCCGCGATCCGGCGAGCCAGCCGTTGCGCGAGCGGAAAACCGCGCCGCGGGATGCCCAACAGGATGAGGTCCTGCGCACCCTTGTTCGCTTCGAGGATCTCGTGGGCGATACGCGTCAATGCGCGGTCTATGTCAGCGGCTGCGAGGACAACACGGGACGCTGCGGGGAATGCAGGCACGGTCATGGCACGCTTCCTCCTTCCCCGCCTCACTGGACGGAATTTAAAGGTTGGTTGCGGGTTCAAAACTATCACAGGAGCTAGCCCGGTCGGGGGGCCTGCACCCTGGCCAGGCTCAGGCTGGCAGCTCAGGCCAGCAGTGTGGGTTTGAGCTGCTGCAGGCGGCCGAGCAGTCCGTTGATGAAGGCCGGGGACTCGTCTGTGGAGAGCATTTTCGCCAGTTCGACCGCTTCGCTTACGGCCACGCCGTCCGGCACGTCGTCGTTGTAGAGCAATTCCCAGGCGCCGACACGCAGGATTATCCGATCCACCGCTGGCATACGGTCGAGGGTCCAGCCCTGGGAGTACGTGCCGAGGAATTCGTCGATCTCCTCGGTGCGGGCGATAACACCCTCGATGATTTCGACGGTGTAGTCGGCAATGTACTGTTCAGTCTTCTCACGGCGCGCTGCGACAGCTTCCCGTGGCCCCACCCCGCGCTGCTCGGCCTCGAACAGCAGGTCGAGGGCGCGGCGTCGGGCTTTGCTTCGCGCACTCACTCGTTGACGCGTCCCAGATAATCGCCGGTGCGGGTGTCAACCTTGACCTTGGTGCCGATATCGAGAAACAGTGGGACCTGGATCTCATACCCGGTTTCGACTGTGGCTGGCTTGGTCCCGCCGGTTGAGCGGTCCCCCTGCAGGCCCGGCTCGGTGTAGGTGATTTCCAGCACCACCGAGGGCGGTAGTTCGATGTACAGGGCCGATCCTTCGTGCATAGCAATGGTGGCGATCTGGCTTTCCAGCATGAAGTTCTGGGCGTCCCCGACGGTCTTCCCGGGAACGGTGATCTGGTCGTAGTCGGCGGTGTCCATAAAGACGAAGTCTTCGCCGTCCTTGTACAGGTACTGGTAGTCCCGACGGTCCACGGTAGCTGTTTCGATCTTGAGTCCCGCGTTGAAGGTCTTGTCGAC
>DGBL01000028.1 GCA_002384315.1 Micrococcaceae bacterium UBA4005
CGGTACGGTACAGCTCATCGAGGATCCGGATGGTGTGATCTTCTCCGAAGAACTGCTGGAACAGGAGGTCCGGCGGTATCCGCCCGCGCGGATTTTTGCCGGATCCCTGCTGCAACGCCGCGAACACTGGTGGTATTTGCCGCGGCTGATTCTTGAATTCGACATTGCGGCAGGAACTCCCCTTCAGGCCCGGGCGCATCCGCCGGTCGAGGAAACCTTCCCGCAGACGGCTTTCCGGACAGTGGCGGGGCAGAGCCCCTACTTGTTGTCAGTTGCGGTAGACCAACGGCTGAAGCATCACGTGGTCACCGTGCACGATGACGGAAGCTCCGACGAACTGATTCTCACCACTTCGTCCGGCGAGGAAAATCTGCCTTCGGGGAAGGCTGTCTTGAGCGGGCAGGACGCTTCGTTTCCGGATCTTTCGCAGTGGGAAAGCTGGAGCTTCCACGGGCAAACGGAGGGGGATCGATTCCGGATTACCCGTAGGCCAGCCCGCATCGGAATCGGGCCGGTGCCCAATGTGTGGCAACGTTGGCGGGATCAGCGTAAGCTCGCGCAGTCATGCCGTCGCGGCCTCGCCGCGGCGGGCGGCACCCGGTCGGCCTAGGAATCCCGCAGCGGCCAGCTCCCGTCAACGACGGCGTCCGGATTGCTGCGCCGGAGGTATTCTTGGAAACTCGAAGCTTGGTTCTGCGCCCACCCGCGTTGAAGCTCATGTAACTGGGCGGCGGGCTGGCACAGGAGCGGGAATCTGGTGGCGAGCTCTGCGGCGACCCGCAGGGTCGCCCAGACGTCCGCTGCAGAGGTGTGGGCGTCTGTGAGTTCAATGCCGTAGTGCTCGCACATCGCGCTGAGAGTCCGCTTTCCGCGGCGAAACCGGTCCGCCTGTTTGTCCATAATGTACGGGTCGATCACGGAAACTGGAACGGGCGTGGGCACTGCATACCGTTCGCCTTCGGCTGCCAGGACGGTGAAGTCATAGCTGGCGTTGAAAGCGAGCACCGGAAGGCCCGCTGCGAACAACCGGGTTAGCAGCGTGGAAAGTTCTTGCACCGCCACGCCTGCGGGCATGCCTTCGGCGCGGGCGCGTTCCGTCGTCACTCCATGAATTTCCGCAGCTTCGTCCGGGATCGGTATACCCGGGTCGACAAGCCACTCATGGTGATCTGTCAACGAGCCGTCGCCAGCTACCACCATGACGGTCGCCGTGACAATACGGGCTTCGAGGGGGTTTCGGCCCGTGGTTTCAAGATCGAACGCCGCGCGCGGAAGGTTCTGCCAACTGTCCATGGATCCACGCTAGCGCCACCCGCTGACATTTCCACGCGGGCACAGCGGTTACGCTCAATTCCATGGGCATCGAATATGGTGAGGCAGTGTTCACGGTTGCATCCTGTATTCCGCCGGGCCTAGTTCTCACCTACGCAGACATCGCCGAAATTCTCGAGGCTGGCGGCCCTCGCCCGGTCGGCCTGGCCATGTCCCAGGCGGGGTGCACAGTGCCGTGGTGGAGGGTGGTGCGGGCGGGAGGGCTGCCCCCGCAAAATCTATGCGCGGAGGCGAAGGTGCACTACCTTGCCGAGGGCACGGCGCTACGGGGTATGCCTTCGGCCGCCGGCGCCGGCCACTACCGGGTCGATCTCGCCACGGCCCGTTGGGAACCCGACGACGGCGCAGAGACCATCCTGGACGGGATCCGCACGCAGCTCGCGCAGACTAACTCTGCCACGGGAATCGGACCCGGCCGTCGCCGGACCCCGCGCATGTCAGTGCCGCGTGATGGACTGCAGAGATGACGGCCGCACACACCACGCAGCAGACTGCGCTTCCATTTCCGGCCCCCGGCGCCGGGGCGACCGTCGTCCTCGGCGCTCCCGGAACCGGGAAATCCACGTTCCTAGTTGACCTGGCCATCCAGCGCATCGAGCAGGGCAGCCTGGACCCGGCAGGCCTGCTCCTGCTGGCGCCCTCGCGGGCTGCGAGTGAGCGGCTCCGCAACCGGCTCACTGACCAGCTTGCGAGAACTCTCAGTGCCCCACCGGCCAGGACCTGGACCTCCTATGCTTTCGACTTGATCCGCAGGGCGAAAGTAGAGGGACGCCTCCCGCACATCATCCGTCCCCCGAGGCTTCTCTCCGGCGCTGAACAGGATCTGCTCATCAAGGAACTGCTCGCCGGGCACGGGGCGGAGGGCGCCCCGGACCTCCGGTGGCCCGATAGTCTCTCCGCGGCCCTTGACACGCGCGGGTTCCGCCAGGAAATCCGCGAGCTCTTCGATCGAGTCAGCGAGTATGGCGCTTCGGCGGATGAGCTGGAAACCTGGGGTGTGCGCTTCAGCCGGCCGGACTGGGTGTCAGCCGCCCGGCTCTATCGGGAGTACCGCGACATCGTGGACTTGCGGATGCCAGAGGCGTTCGACCCCGCGGGGATCCTCACCGGGGCACGTGAGCTGCTCGAAAATGATCCCGAGTTCCTCGACGCTGAACGGCAACGGCTGGGGCTGATCCTGGTCGACGATTACCAGGAGGCGAATCCGGCCATACACGCGCTGTTGGGGTTGCTGGCCCGCGGCAAGGACGTGGTGGTCACCTCATGTCCGGATAGTGCGGTCCAGGGCTTCCGTGGAGCGCGACCGGATCTGACAGGAACACTGTCCACTCTCCTGGATGACGGCCGGACGCCGGTGGCTACCGTGGTGCTCCCACGGTCCTACCGGCTGAAGGGACACCTTCTGGGGGCCTGGCAGCGCGTCGCCGCGAGGATTTCGACCACCGGGTCGGCCTCCTACCGGGCAGCGGTATGCGAGGAAGAGCGAGAGGTGCCAGTCGGGTCGCATGTGGTGGAATCGTCCTTTCATGAGTTGCGCTACGTTGCCCAGCGCATCCTCCATGCACATCTGTTCGACCGTCGCGGCCTCGATGAGATCGCCGTGATCGTCCGGAACGGCGACATGGTGGATTCGGTCCAGCGGTTTCTGGCCACCCAGGGCATAGCGGCGAACGTACCGGCCGCCGAAACTGCGATGCGGGATGAACCGGCTGTCCGTCCGCTCTTGGACGTATTTGCGGTTGTACTGGGCGAGGTGGAATTGGAGCCCGAGCTATGTGTTCGTCTGCTGTCGTCCCGGATCGGAGGAACGAGGTCCCTGGAGTTGCGCCGATTGCGCCAGGCGCTCCGGTACCGGGAGCGGGAAGCCGGTGGCGGAAGGCCGAGCGACGAGCTGCTCGCGGAGCTTTTTTCCCTACCCGAGGCAGCCGACCTATTACCACGCGAGGCCAGCGGCGCGCGGAGGATCATCCGGATGATAGCGGCGGGTCGGTCGGCGCTGAAGGAACCCGGGGCGGACCCCGAATCGGTCTTGTGGGCCATATGGGCAGCGTCGGGACTGGCACAGCGCTGGGCAGACGCCGCCGTGGGCGGTGGCCCTCTCGCCTCGAGGGCGGACCGGGACCTCGACGCGATGATGGCGCTGTTCCATGCGGCGGAGAGATTCGTGGACCAAATGCCGGCGGCGCCGCCAGCATTATTTCTGGACTACCTGCTCAGCCAGGAACTGCCCATGGATACCCTCGCCCGCAGGTCGGAGCAGCGAGCTTCCGTCTCGGTGCTCACTCCCGCGAGCGCAGCAGGCAGGCAGTGGCCGGTGGTGATTATTGCGGGCCTCCAGGAGGGAACCTGGCCAAATCTTCGACTCCGTGGTGAACTACTGGGCTCGGGAGAGCTGCGTGCGCTGATGGATTACGGAGAGTCGTTCCGCTCCTCCCGGGATCCGCT
>DGBL01000161.1 GCA_002384315.1 Micrococcaceae bacterium UBA4005
CATCGAGCCCAACGTGGGGGTGGTGAACCTGCCGGATGCGAGGCTTGAACAGCTCGCCGCCGTGTTCGGTTCGCAGCGGCTGATGCCGGCGACCGTCTCCTTCGTGGACATCGCCGGGATCGTCAAGGGCGCTTCGGAAGGCGAGGGGCTGGGGAACCAGTTCCTCGCCAATATCCGTGAAGCCGAGGCGATCGCCCAGGTTATCCGCGTGTTCGACGACCCGGACGTGATCCACGTCGACGGGAAGGTGGACCCGCGCTCGGACATGGAGACCATTAACACCGAACTGATCCTGGCTGACCTCCAGACGCTCGAAAAAGCCATCCCGCGCGTGGAGAAGGAAGTCAAGATCAAAAAGCGCGAGGCGGGGCAGCTCACCGCCATGCAGGACGCCCAGTCAGTGCTCGAACGGGGGGATACCATTTTCTCCTGCGTAGCCAGCGACCGGCTCGATATGGAGCACTTGCGCGAGTTGAGCCTGCTGACCGCCAAACCATTCATCTACGTGTTCAATGTGGATGACGCGGTGCTGGCCAGTAGTGAACGGCAGGAGGAGTTGCGCGCGCTCGTCGCCCCGGCGGACAGTGTTTTCCTCGACGCCAAGCTTGAAGCGGACCTGGTGGAGCTGGACCCTGCGGAAGCCCGCGAGATGCTCGAGATGAACGGTCAGACGGAGTCCGGTCTGGACCAGTTGGCCCGGGTCGGCTTCCACACCCTGGGACTGCAGACCTACCTCACCGCAGGACCCAAGGAGACCAGGGCGTGGACCATCCGCAAGGGTGCAACAGCCCCCGAAGCCGCCGGGGTAATCCACAGCGACTTCCAGCGCGGATTCATCAAGGCGGAGGTCGTGTCCTTCGAGGAGCTAATATCCGCTGGGACCATGTCCGAGGCGAAGTCCCGCGGCAAGGTCCGCATCGAGGGCAAGGACTACGTCATGAGCGACGGCGACGTGGTGGAATTTAGATTTAATGTCTAAGTTCTAATCTTGTGTAGCGAGATTGCCTCAGGATTCTCTGGTGACTTGAGCGATTCGCACAAACAACCAGCTCCACCAGCTCCACCTGCTTCGGTAGGCTCGGGGTCGGTCGTTGTTGTGTGTGGGCCGGGCCACATTACCGAGGGGGCCAGACCGTGTTCCAAACCTGTCACCCTTCCATCGGCGGTGCCGGTGTGGACCTCCACGGCGACCGCGACGATCTTGGTCCGGTCCACGCCTTGATCCGCTCGACACTCGGCAGGAGATCTTCGGTGAAGCCCTACTCCGCCAAGGGCATCCCCGCCTTGGGCGCCGCATGGATGTGGGTGGCTCACTCCTGATCCTGCATCGGTTACTTATCTCCCAAGCTCCAACGATTCAGACTTCACCGCTGGCGCGCTGATCGACGGGTGCGCCGCGGCAGCCGTGGAGACTGCCTTCATTGACCCGGGATCGCCGTGGCAGAATGGCTTCGCCGAGTCATTCAACGCGAAATTCAGAAGAGAACAACTCACCGGAGAAATCATGGACACCTTAGCCGGAGCGAAATACTTGGCCGAGGAATGGAAAGCTATCTACAATCATGAACGGCCCCACGGATCCCCGGACGGCATGACGCCGAAACGCTACTGGGAAAACTGGACGCAAGAAAACCAACTAGCTGTTGACCCCGTCAGGCGGTAAGCGCCGCCGGCGCCCAGGCTGGCCAGGCAGGTTCGCCCACAAGGCGCCCGCGCTCATATTCTGCGACTCGTTGAAACGGGTGTTTGGCGGTGCTGTTGTCGAAGAACGCGGTGCGGTCCGCAACCGAGCGTGCGCGTACGATCAGATCCCACAGCCGCGCGTAGCGTTCGCGGATCTTCTGCTCGGGGACGTCATGCCCGCCGTCCTGCACGCGTTCGGAAACGCGGTTCACGGCCGCATCGACAGGCAGGAGCATCACGTACAGATGCACGAGGTACCGGCGGGTAACGGCTTCGTCGACAAGATCGAGCTTGCTTGGGTGGCTGAACACCGTCTCGGTGATGAACGACTGCCCGTCCGCCAGCAGCTGTGTGCGTTCATCGGCTGCGGCGCGTGACGCCTCGTAGGCGTGCTCGGACTGTGCGTCCGGCCAGCGTTCGGCAGCGATCACATCTGCGTTCACGAAGGGCAGGTGGGTCACTGGTTGCAGGATGCGCGTGACATAGGTGGATTTGCCGGAACCGTTCGGCCCGGCGATGAGGTGGAGGATCGGCACCTGTTAGGCGTCCGCGTCGCTGCGGTGCTCGACTCCACGGCGCACGACTGCGTGGCCCTGCTCATCCGCCTCTGTCCAGGAACGCTTCGCCTGCGTGAATTCGGCAGCGAGATCCAAGCTGGCCAGACGTTCGGCTACCTGCTCATCCCAGTTCGCCCGCACTATTGCCTGATCGCGCTCACCGAGGTCATCGTATGGTTTTTCTCCGGTGAGCACGCGCTCAATGTCGCGCATGCCCACATTTGGGGCAGCTTCAAGCTCGCGCCCGATCCGCGCCCAGTGGCTGATCTGCTGCGCCGCGCTGCGGCTTGCGACAGCGCCGACCGACTTCGCGGCGTCGAACAGGTCGCCGTCCACCCGCATTGGCATCGTGTTGCTCATGTGTCCATTGTAGCAAGTTGCTACAGGCCGGGGAATCGATCGGGAAACTCTTGGCGGAGCAGGCCGTGAACGCGCGTTTGCGCCGCCAGTTAGAGGTGAGTGAACCTCCCTGACGTCCAAAACTGTGGCCGCGCTGCTCTCGGACCTGGAAGTCAGCAGATCCCACTCCAGAGCCCGGGTGAGCGATGACAATCCCTACAGCAAGGCGCTGTTCATGACGCTGAAATACGGTCCGGAATTCCCCGAACGTTTCACGACAACCACCGATCCCCAAATCATCGCGCTTCCAGGACCAGCGTGGATCAACCAGCCGAGGGAAACCACGGAACAGTGAGCCGCCTAACTCCCGTTGGTACCGTTCAGCTTGAAAAATTCCGGTTCAGGGCCGGTCTTCGTCTCTGCAGGTGGGGTCATCTGGGCGAAGAATTTGAACGCGCCCCGACCTGCCGGGCCCTGGATCCATGCATAC
>DGBL01000083.1 GCA_002384315.1 Micrococcaceae bacterium UBA4005
CCGTTTCCATTGGCGATATTGCGCCCATACTGGTCAGATGCGGATTGCTGCGCCCGGACTTTCAACGACGCTGCCGCAGCCGAGGGATCATCCGAGGGACGGGTGATCTTCTGTTGGGTCATGGCCTTGTTCTGGAGCGTGGCCAGTCGGGTCATATTGGATTGCAGGTTCCGCTGAGCGGAAGCCATGAGAGTCTGGTTCGTGATGCGTGCGTTCATTGGTTATCTCCCCACAATCCCTGTCCGGTTGATCAGTGTGTTGAGCATTTCATCAACAGCGGTCATCACGCGAGCAGCCGCCTGGTAGGCGTGCTGGTAACTGAGCAGGTTGATGTTCTCCTCATCCAGGCTGACTGCCGAACCGGAGAGCTGTGTTTCCTTCGCCGAGATCGACGCGGACTCCGCCAGGAGACCCTGTTGAAGTTCGGCCCGCGCGTTGGCGCCCAGGGTGATCACGAACGTGTTCCACGCATCGTCCGGAGAGTTCTGGGCATTGCTGATCTGTGAGATCGCATCAGCGATGGTGCCGTCGTAGGGGCCGGCGCCGGGGGCGCCGGTGGCAATACCGTCAGCCGTCGTGGGGATGATGGTCAAACCAGCCGCAGCGGGCATTCCAGGACTGAAGGCAAAGTAATCCAGCCCGGTCGACCCGTTGACGCTGAATCCAGTCTGGTGGATGGCGTTCACGTCCTGGGCCAGCTTAACCGCGAACGTATCGTAGGAGGCGGCGGCTTCTGCGATGGCTCCGCCCGTTCCTGTTGGATTTGCGGCGGCGAGGACGGACACGGCGCCAGCGATCTCGCCGCCGTCCAGCGCGACTGGCGCCCCGGGTCGGTGCGCCCACTCGAGCTGGACCCGCGACGTCGTGACATCGCTCATGCGGTTCGCCCCCGTGAGCTGGACCGGGCGGAATGTGTCGGCGGAGACGATGGCGTTTCCACCGATCAGGACGTCCACTGTGCCGTCACTGTTCTCCCTTACCGTTCCGCCAGCCCACGACGCGATGCTGGTGGTCAGAGTGGTTCGTTGATCGAGGAGCTCGTTGACTGACCCGCCCGCTGCGAGGGTGGTGCGGATCCTCCCATTCAGGTCGGCGACCTGGTGTGCGGCAGTGTTCAGTTCATCCACCATTCCGCTGGCTTCGGAGCGGGTTCGGCTCCACAAATTTTCGGTGCCGGCGTAGCCACGGGCTAGCTGGCTAGCGAGAGCCTGCGACTCCTGAAGCAACGCGTTGGTGGGTGCTGCTTCACCTGCCTGGTTCGCGAGATCCTGCCAGGCGCCCCAGAATTTCTGGAGCTGCGCGCTCAGGCCCTGGGGGCCAGGCTCGTTGAGCGTATCTTCGAGTGCGGAGACCGTTTCCGCGCGAATGGCCGTGTAACCGGCGCTTGCTGCAGTGGAGCGCACCCGGGTGTCCAGATAGAGGTTTCCCAGCCGGGCGATAGCGTCGACGGCGACACCCTGGCCGGGGGAGGCGCCCTGGGAAAAGAGGCCCGTCCTGGCTATAGGACCAATCGCGGAGGTTTCCAGGCGCTGGCGCGTGTAACCGTCGGTGTTCACGTTGGCTATGTTCTGGGCTGCCACGTTCATTCCCTGCCGGGCGGCGCTAAGACCGGTATACGCGGTGTTCAGGCCGCTGAATGTGCTCACGAGTCTGTCCTCACAGTTGTTGGTCGAGTAAGGCTGAATGGTGGACCGCAGTGGTAACGCCCAGCGAGTCGTACGTGCCGCCGTCCTGCTCAGCCAATGCCAGGGTCTCCTGGGTGGAACGGTGCGCCGAGCGGAGGAACTGTTCGTTCGAATCGCGCAGTTCCTTGATCCCGGAGGTGAGTTCCACCAACGCGGTGAGGTGCCCTTGCAGAATTTCCGCCCACGGTCCGGCTGGAGCCAACGCCACCAGTTCCCGGAGGGTCGGTTGCGGCTGGCCGCCCCACTCTGCCGCTACTGCTGCGATGGCGACCTCGCGGGAGAGTGTGGTTGACCGCAGTCGATCAACCACTTGTTCGACCTCCCTGGTCGCGTGATGCAGCCACTGCATATTCCCTGAAGTCAGCAGCAGTTGCTCTTCCTGAAGCTTGAAGGTCAGCAGGCCAAGGAGCTCGCGCTCACGCCAGAGCAGTGCAGACAGTTCGTTGGCCGCCACGTGAATACTCAACTTCCTTTACTCTTGGCGCCCGGTAGTCCTGGCGCTGGTTCTACTGGGACTATCGGTCCCGTGATGCAGGAGGTTAGGAAGATCCCGCGCAACCGCGACAGCAGGAAAAACCTTAGATAATTTTTTGCTGGTCCTAACGACTGGGTAGTGACCGTCGATAGTCCTTGGTGTCGCCCCACGGACGGGACGGCGAAAGCACCGACCCACATCACGGAGGAACTCAAAATGGGCATGCAGATCAACACCAACATCGCGGCGCTGAACGCGTACCGCAACCTTTCCACCACCCAGAACGACCTGTCGAAGTCGCTGGAGAAGCTCTCCAGTGGTCTGCGCATCAACCGCGCAGCCGACGACGCTGCCGGTTTGGCCATCTCCGAAGGTCTGCGCGCGCAGATCAATGGCCTGAACGTTGCCTCGCGTAACGCACAGGATGGCGTCAGCGTTATCCAGACCGCTGAAGGATCCCTCACCGAGGTCCACAGCATCCTCCAGCGCATGCGCGACCTTGCCGTCCAGGCGTCCAACGACTCGAACAACGTCGATTCACGGGACGCCATCAAGAAGGAAGCGGATGCTCTCGGAAACGAACTCAACCGTATCCAGGAGTCCACCAACTTCAACGGCATCGCGCTGCTCAAGGGTGGATCGCTGAACTTCCAGGTTGGCGCCGACGGAGATGCCGCTCTGGCGACCACCCCGGTCAACCGCATCACCGTGAACCTGACGGACATCGCCACGGCCGTAGGCGCTGCAGCTTCCGCGGACGGTACCTCGGGCACCACGCTCTCCTTCGCGAACAGCGCTGACGCCCAGGTGACCATCGAGGCGCTGGACACCGCCATCACGGCGATCTCCACCTCCCGTGCAGACCTCGGTGCTGTGCAGAACCGCTTCGAAAGCGCGATCAACACCCTGAACGTGTCGAAGGAAAACCTGTCCGCGGCTGAATCCCGTATCCGCGACACCGACATGGCTGCCGAGATGGTGAACTACACCCGCTCGAACATCCTGTCCCAGGCAGGTACGGCCATGTTGGCCCAGGCCAACCAGTCCAACCAGGGTGTGCTGCAGCTGCTGGGCTAAATCCCCCAGGGATAACCGCGGGCGCCACCAGTGGTGGATAGGGGACGACTGCATTTCCTCCTGGCCACCGCTGCGGGCGCCCGCAACCATTCTTTCGTCTCACCCCTCACGGCGTTCGCAAAGGACTCACCATGGTTATCGCACTTCCGGGACTCGCAACAGGCATGGACACCACCGGCCTGATCAGCTCTCTCATGCGCATCGAAGCTATCCCGCAGCTTCTGCTGAAAAACAAGGTTTCCTCTTCACAGAGTATGGTCTCCTCGCTACAGGCCCTGAACGCCAAGATCGCTTCTCTCGCCGAGCTGGGTAAGGCCACGGCGAAGGTCGGTGCGCTGGATCTCTACACCGCAACGTCCACCAGTGACGCGGTAACCGCGAAAGCCGGTGCTGGCGCCACGAGCGGATCGGTGGATCTGGTGGTGGATAGGCTGGCCCAGTCCCAGGCCGGGGTCACCGCTGCGATGACCGCCTGGCCGAACGACCCGCCAGTGCTCACCATTGTCGCTGCGGGCGGAACACGGACGGAGATCACCGCCCTTTCCACTAACCTGGATGACGTCGTTTTAGCCGTGAATGCGTCCGCTGCGGGTGTCACGGCAATGAAGGTTGCGACCGGAACAGGTGAATACCGCCTCCAGCTGACGTCAACCACGTCCGGGTCCGCCGGAGCGTTCACCGCTTATCGGGGCTCTGGCGCTGATATTGACGCCGGTACCGCCGTCGACCTTTTCGCCGAACCGGGCGCCGCCGTCATCAAAGCCGCGCAGGATGCCCAGGTGACCTTGTGGGCGGGCACGGCTGCAGCCCAGACCATCACCTCTGCGACGAATACGTTCACCGGGCTGCTGCCTGCCGTGGATGTCACTGTCACTGCCGTAAGCGCTACCCCGGTCACCGTGAATGTTGCCCGCGACGACGTACAGATCACCGCGAAAGCCGAAGAACTCGTCACGGCTCTTAACGGTGTGTTTGCGTACATCAAATCCAACAGTGCGGTCACCTCCGGCAGCGCAGGAACCAGCACCAAATCTGGGATCTTCACCGGTGACAGCATGGTGCGCAATGTCGGTGACCGCATACTCTCGGCGGCGACGATGCCGGTTGCAGGTCGTTCGCCCTCAGAGATAGGCATCAGCATTACCCGCGACGGCAATATCACCTTCGATGCTGAAAAATTTGCGGCAGCGATGGCCTCCGACCCGGCATTCGTTGAAACCGCGCTCCAGGAAATCGCCGGGCGCGTGGACGCGGCCGCAACCGTCGCTTCGGACAAATACACAGGCATGATCACCTCCCGGATCACCGGCCAGGAGTCGATGGTCAAGAACCTCAACGAACAGATCCTCGAATGGGATGACCGGCTGGCAACCCGCAAAGCGACGCTCGAACGGGTGTACTCAGGGCTCGAAGTGCAGATCAGCCGGATGAACGCCCAGTCTGCGTGGCTGAGCTCCCAGCTGGCAACCCTTCCGAAGGCAGGAAACCAGTCATGACCGTGACATCCCTGTATTCGCAGCAGCGCGGTCAGCTCCAACGGGAGATGATCCTCTCGGCAACACCTGTGCAGTTACTGACCATGCTTTACGATCGGCTCCTCCTTGACCTGGGTCGCGCGGAAGCTGCCCAAGTGGCGGAGAACTGGATGGTGGCCTCCGAAAATCTGCTGCACGCCCAGGCAATCGTGGCGGAACTCTCATCCTCGCTCAAGACCGAGCTCTGGGATGGTGCGGAAAACCTGCTGGGTATCTATAACTACGTCTCTGCCGCCCTGATCTCCGCCAATCTGCACCGCGACGTGGAACGTACGCGCGAGAGCGTTCGGCTGCTGGAGCCGCTACGCCAGTCCTGGCGCGAAGCAGCGGGCCAGCTACCTGCCCAGGTTTCGCCGGCGGCCCGCCCCGGCATGAGTCTCGGCATTGCCTGACACGAGCAAGGCGTCTGCCGTCGCTGCATGGCGTGAGGCTTTGGATGAGCTGGACGCCGGATTGCGCTCGGCGCAGGAGGCAGCCACCGGATCCCTTGAAAA
>DGBL01000222.1:0-133 GCA_002384315.1 Micrococcaceae bacterium UBA4005
CTGGGCACGGGCATCCTCGACGACGAGGAAGCCCGATCCGTGGCGGGACGACTGATGCATCACACCATGTTTTCCGGCTACGGCATCCGTACCGTGTCCACCACCAATAGCGGATTCTGGCCCACGCGGTACC
>DGBL01000222.1:179-821 GCA_002384315.1 Micrococcaceae bacterium UBA4005
TTCGACTGGCGCCTTCCCGAGCTGTTCTCCGGGCACGCCGCGCACGAGGTATGGCCGCCGGTGCCGTATCCGGCCTCCTGCCGCCCGCAAGCCTGGGCCGCCGCGTCGGCTATCCCCATTGCGCAGGCGCTCGGCGGGCTCTAGCTTGACGCAGCACAGCTAGCGTCCCGCAGCTTTGGCACCTCCCGGCAGCCGGTGCATGAGTGGCTCCACGAACCGGGTGAGTACGGGCCCGACGACGGCCATCAACAGGACGTAGGTGGTGGCAAGCGCTGCGAACTCCGCGTCCACTGCACCCGAAGCAACAGCCAGCCCCGCGATGACGATGGAGAATTCGCCGCGGGGTGTCAGCGCTGCCCCGGCCCGCGCGCGGCCTAGGCGCCCGATGCCCTGGGCCCTGGCCGCCCACCAGCCGGTGGCGAACTTGGTCACTGTCGTCACCACGGCCAAGACCACCGCCCAGCCGAGGACGGGCGGAATGGTGGCCGGGTCCGTATTCAGCCCGAAGACCACGAAAAAGATGGCCGCGAACAGGTCCCGCAAGGGTTCGAGCACTTTCGACGCGCTCTCCGCGGTGGACCCGGAGATGGCGATTCCCAGCAGGAACGCGCCTACGGCAGCTGAAACCTGCATCGCCGAGGC
>DGBL01000222.1:876-1313 GCA_002384315.1 Micrococcaceae bacterium UBA4005
AGGTCCTCAAAGACCAGCATGGACAGCACAACCGGGGTTTCCCGGTTCCCGAGGCGCCCAAGGTCGGTGAGGACCTTCGCGACAATACCGGAGGACGAAATATAGGTCACCCCGCCCATAACGAACGCACCAACGGGCCCCCATCCGAGGATCAGCGCAACGGCTGCACCGGGCAGAAAATTCAGCACGATATCGAGCAGCCCCGCCATCCAGGATTGCCGCAGGCCCGTCATGAGTTCCCGCGCCGTATATTCCAGCCCGAGCATCAGCAGCAGCAGCACCACTCCTATTTCGCTGGCGACCTCACTGAAATTCATCACGCCGTCGAGTTCCAGGAACCCGCCGTGGCCGAAGAACAGCCCACCGAGCAGGTATAACGGGATAGGCGATAGCCCCACATGGCCAGCGAGCCTACCCAGTACGCCCAATCCCAGGAG
>DGBL01000222.1:1356-2996 GCA_002384315.1 Micrococcaceae bacterium UBA4005
CGCAGGATGGCAACCACGGATGCCCCGCTGCGCGTGCGCATCCTCGCATCGCCCAAGGTACGCCCGTCATAGGGCGAGCCGCGGGCTACAAGGAACTGGCTGGTGTTGACTCCCGGAAGTTCCCGGTGCTCTTCGGTGAGTTGGGCGACGAGCTGGCGCGCGCCCAGGATATTGCCCACGGCGGAGGCCTCCTCCGGGGTGAGCGTAACCGAAGCCGCGCAGGCATCCGGGTCATCCTCCCGGGAGACAATGAGTGAGAGGTCCCCATCGCGTTTCGCCACGATACCGATACGGCGGCCAGCGGCCGTCATGATCTCCCGCCGCACGCCGATTCCGGGCAGCGGGGTTTCCTCCACATTCATCATTTACTCCTCGCCTTGCGCATGCGTGGGTGCCGCACTGGCTTCCGCGCCTGCGTCGCCTGAGGCTTCGACGCGCAACCGGTCACCGCGATAGAGATCCGGTTCCAGGTAGATCACGGTCGCAGCCGGGACTGCCGCCCGGATTCGTTCCTCTGCGGCGTTGATCTCCTCGGCAATCTCCCGGCCCGTCTCCTGATGTTCAACCGAAATCTTGGCGGCGACAAGAATTTCCTCGGGCCCGAGGTGCAGCGTCTTGAGGTGAATGATCGTCGTCGCCCCATTATTGGCCAGCGCCGCCTCGATCTTTCGCAGATCCTTGCCGGAGGCGGCTTCGCCGAGTAACAGCGACTTCGTTTCGAGAGCAAGTACGACGGCGATCGCCACGAGCAGGACGCCGATCATTGCGGTCCCGGCGGCGTCCCACAGGCCGTCGCCGGTAAGCAGCGTCATGGAGACCCCGACGAGGGCGAAGACCAGCCCCAGCAGGGCGCCGATATCCTCCAGCAGGATCACCGGCAGCTCCGGAGACTTAGCCTTGCGGACGAATTGAACCCAGCTCTGCGTTCCCCGGACATGGTTGGATTCGATGATGGCGGTACGCAGTGAAAAGCTTTCGGCGACCAGCGCCCCGATCAACACTGCCAGCGGAACCCACCAGAAGCGTCCCTCGATGGCGTGGGGTTCGCGGAATTTCTGGAACGCCTCGTAGAGCGCAAAGAGTCCCCCGACGCTGAACAGCACAATCGAGACGATAAACGCATAGATGTACCGTTCGCGCCCATAACCGAAGGGATGTTCGGGGCTGGCCTGCCGGGCGGCCCGTTTGCCACCGACCAGCAGGAGGATCTGGTTCCCCGAATCGGCCAGCGAGTGGATCGCCTCCGCCAGCATGGAGGAGGACCTGGTCAGCGCGAAAGCCACGAATTTCAGGACTGCAATCGTGAGGTTAGCCGCAAGTGCTGCGACTATTGCCTTCGTACCACCTGAGGTTGCCATATGTTTCGTCCGTTCCGTCTAGTGGGGTGTGGTTTTTCCTACTGAGGACTGTACCGCGGCGCCGCCGGCGGCGGGACGCAGTGCGCCAGCGGACGGTTCATCACCCGGCCAGGAACCGGTGATTAGCCCGGTCGCCAACTCTGCGATGGCTGAGGAGGTTTGGAACCCATAGCCGCCCTGGCCTGCAAGCCAGAAAAAACCTTCCACCACAGGATCGAACCCGACCACGGGCAGTCCATGGGCGGCCTGCGTGCGCAATCCCGTCCACGACCGCCGGACGCC
>DGBL01000031.1:0-1412 GCA_002384315.1 Micrococcaceae bacterium UBA4005
TTCCTGCCCCGAGTGCAGATCGGTACCAGCTGGAACGGAATGAGTGCAATTCTCTGACCCTTCCCCTCCCCATGCTGAGCCGGCGGCGTAGGACCTTGATTAAAGGCCCCATCCCCAGCCGCCGCCGGCTCTTGGCCCCGGTCAGCAGCGACCTCACTGCCGGCCGGAGTTCCCCGGGTACCCGCCCATGAGATTATGGTCAATGAACATCATGCTGCGGAACACCGACCCGCTGGCACATGACCATAACCCGCAAAGGATCCTGTGTGGCTGATTCCAGACTCTCCGGCGACCATCCCGGCTCTACCCTTGACGGCATCAGGCCCCTGGACAATGCGGAGGTGCTCCGGATCCGCAACGACTTTCCGATCCTCTCCACCACCATGGGAGGAAAGCCGCTGGTCTACCTCGATTCCGGTGCCACGTCCCAGAACCCGCTCAGTGTCATGGAAGCGGAGCAGGAATTCTACGAACAACGCAATGCGGCGGTGCACCGGGGTGCGCACCAGCTCGCCGTCGNNTTCAGGCTCCGGCCCGGCGACCGAATTGTCGTTACAGAGATGGAACACCACGCGAACCTGATTCCCTGGCAGGAACTGGCGGCACGCACCGGCGCGACCCTCGCCTATCTACCGGTGGACGACGACGGCGCACTGCGGCTCGAGGACGCCGCCGCCGTGATCACCCCCGCCACGAAACTGGTCGCATTCACCCATGCCTCCAACGTGCTGGGTGTGGTCAACCCGGTCGCCGAACTCGTGGCACATGCCCGCAGAGTCGGCGCGCTGACCGTGCTGGATGCCTGCCAGTCGGTGCCACATTTCAGCGTGGACGTCAAAGCGCTTGATGTGGACTTCATGGCCTTCTCCGGGCATAAAATGCTGGGACCGACGGGCATCGGTGCTCTTTACGGGCGCAGGGAACTGCTCAATGCGCTGCCTCCGTTTTTGACCGGCGGCTCCATGATCACCGCCGTGAGTATGGAGGGCGCCGAATACCTGCCGTCGCCGAATCGTTTCGAAGCCGGAACCCAACGAATCTCCCAGGCCATCGCCCTGGCAGCCGCCGTGAATTACCTGAGCGAAACCGGAATGGAACGCATTGAGGCGTGGGAATCGCAGCTGGGCCAGCGGCTCACTACCGGGCTGGCAGGATTGGACGGTTTCCGGGTGCTCGGCCCGGCTCCCGGCTCGCCACGGATAGGCCTGGCAGCCTTCGACGTCGTCGGTGTGCACGCGCACGACGTCGGTCAGTACCTGGACGATCACGGCATCGCGGTGCGTGTCGGCCACCACTGCGCCCAGCCGCTACACCGCCGGCTCGGCCTGACTGCGACCACGCGGGCCAGCACCTACCTGTACAACACCACCGACGAGGTGGACCACTTCCTGGACGTGGTCGCCGGGGTCCGT
>DGBL01000031.1:1423-4860 GCA_002384315.1 Micrococcaceae bacterium UBA4005
CCGGTCTGCGGGGACGAGATCACCTTGCGCGCCGTCGTGGATGGCCGCGTGATCACCGCCATCAGCTGGGACGGGGACGGGTGCGCCATCTCGATGGCTTCGGCGTCGATCATGACCGATCTGCTGCAGGGGCTCGAACGCGACGAGGCGGTGTCCCTGGTGGACACGTTCCGCGAAGTGATGCGTTCCCGCGGGAAAATCCGAGCCGATGAAGAGGTCTTGGGGGACGCCGCTGCGCTCTCCGGAGTATCCCGTTACCCGGCCCGGGTGAAGTGCGCGATGCTCGCGTGGGTTGCGCTGGAGGAAGCGCTGCTCGCCGCCAACCGGTAGGGCGGTGGCGTAGCCATCACGGGCTACTATGCCGTGGTGTCGGGCTTCGCAGCAGCGTCGCCAACCCGGGCTGGTAGGTCGAAATATAAGTGGGCGTGACTGCGGCAGCCTGGATTGAACTCGGCGGCGCACCCTGGGCAATGCGTTATGCCCAGATAGGAGCTGACACTGATTTCAGAACGGCACACCCCGCAGAGCACCGCCAGAGCCTCCGACTCCTCCGCGGGCCAGCGCTGCGGTGCATGGGTTTCGGTCTCGGCGTGGCACTGGAAACACGGGTAGTACCGTCCGCAGCACCGGAACTTCAGGGCCACCACGTCGCGCGGGGAGTGGTAGTGCACGCANNCCGCAGTGCCGCTCACGGGCTGGCCCCTGGCCGCAGTGCCGCTCACGGGCTGGCCGGTGTGGGTGGGGTGGAGTGCCCGCCGCGGCTCATCGGGATGCAGACTGTGAAGGTGCTGCCGATTCCCAGAGCGCTGGCGACCGAAATAGTGCCGCCGTGTTCCTGGACAATGCTTCTGGTGATGAGCAGGCCCAGCCCCACGCCGGTGACCGTGGAAATGCGCACTGCCGGGGAGCGGAAGAACCGGTCGAAGACTTGCGCTACTTCGTCATCTTCGATGCCGATGCCGGTGTCGGTTACGCTAAGGGTCAGCTGTCCGTCCTGCACCGCCGCGTCTACCTTGACGGTCCCACCAGGTCGGTTGTACTTGACTGCGTTGTCCAGGAGGTTGTCTACGGTCTGGCCTATCCGTACCGGGTCTGCGTACACGGTCAGTTCCGTAGGCGCCCGGTTGGTGACTGCCACCCGGACCGCCTGCGCGCGCGGGCTTACGGACGCCACGCTCTGGGCCAGGAGTGCTCCAAGATCGAACTCGATCGGCTTGATACGGAATTTTCCGGCGGAAATGGCCAGCAGGTCCTCAACCAGCCGCTCGAGGCGCAGGGCATTACGCCGGGCCACCTGCAGATAGCGTTCCATGTCTGTGCTTAGCTGCTCCGAAGGCTGCAGGGCGATCTCGAGGTACCCGATGATCGAGGTCAGCGGGGTGCGGAACTCGTGGGAAACGCTGGAGAGGAAATCATCCTTTGCTGTCAGGGCGAGTTGAAGTTCGGTGATATCGGTGAAGGAGACCACGGTGCCGTCGAAGTCGCCGTCGTCGTCAGTCATGGGTTTCGCGGCGACCGCAAACGCACGCTGGGCCCGGCCGGCACCCAGCCATATCTGGACGTCCTCGAAGGTCTCTCCGTCAATGGCGCGCCGCACGGGCCGGACCGCGACGGGAAGGGAGTTTTCCCGGTCTACGTCGAAAATCAGCAGCTCCGCCTCATTCGGGTCCGCATTTCCTTCCGGTGCGGCCACGGAATGGTTCACGCGCTGCCGGGCGTTCATCAGCACGTCGTGGCCGTCCCGGTCCACCGCGAGCAGTCCCACAGGAACCGTTTCAAAGACAGTGTTCAGCAGCCGTTCACGCTGCTTGCCGCGCTCGGCATTGTGCCGTAGGGCCTGCTGCGCCGCCTGGGCGAAATCGCGTTGCTTGCGCAGCTCGGAGACCATCACGCCCACGAATGCGGCCAGCGCTGCGAGGATCAGCGGGAGCAGAATCGGCTGGACGTAGTCAATGACCTGATCGTCCCTCCGGAGAATTACCGGAGCCCAGACCATCGCCAGCGAACCGAGGAAGCTCATGCCGATGGTAATCGCCAGATGGATACCCGAGGCGGCGATCCACACCACCGGGAACGCCGCGAGCAGGCCCAGTCCAGCCACGATTTCCGCCCCACCAACCTGGGTAAAACCGACAGCGATCAGGTCCAACAGCGGAATGAGCAGTGCGGCCCGTCCCGGAAGTCGTTCCCAGGGTATGGCCGCGCAGGCCAGAAGCAGCACCGTATGCATCGCTAGCCCCACCAGGAACGTGCGGTTCTGGAATATGTGCGGGTAATAGACGGTGGCGATGACGACCACGAGCAGAACGGCGGCGGAGAGCGGAAGCTGCCGCAGCAGGATCTGCCGGCGGCGGCTGAACCTGTCTACGGGAATTACTGGCGGTTGCATCGCTAACGAACTGCCCACGGTGCCGCGTCCGGGCTTCTCACCTGGCTGCTCACTCGGTGCGCTCCTGGAAAACGTCCGGTATGCCGTCCATGTCCGAATCCACGGTTTCCTTTTGTTCGATGCGCCGGTAATGCCGGTTCCTGCTTCTCAGGATAACCGTGGCCAGCAACGCGGCCAGCAACGACGCGGACAGGATGGCAACCTTGGCGTGATCGTTGTGCGAGGTTCCGGCGGCGAAGCTGAGGTCGTTGACCAGCAGCGCTACGGTGAACCCGACCCCGGCTAGGACGCCGACGCCCAGGACGTCCCACCAGCTGAGGTCGGAGCTGAGGCTGGCGCGGGTGGTTTTGGTCACCGTCCAGGTGGTGGCCATGACTCCGATCGGCTTGCCGAGCACCAGGGCCAGGACGATGCCGACGGTGACAGGATCGCCCAACGCCGAGAGGACCCCCGCACTGCCGCCGAGGGTCACCCCGGCAGAAAAGAAGGCGAACATCGGTACGGCAAAACCCGTGGACAGCGGACGGAAACGGTGCTCGAGGATCTCCGCGAGGCCGGGCTTGTTCGGGCGTGGCAGCTTCGCCTTGCCGTTGGTGCCGCGACGCAGCACCGGTACCAGGAAGCCCAGCAGCACCCCGGCCACCGTGGCGTGCACCCCGGATGCGTGCATGAGCGCCCACGCGACAGCGCCTATCGGCAGCAGAATCATCCAGGCCGCCGGAGTGTGCTTGCCGAAATATTTGGGGTTCCGCTGCGCCAGGAAGCCGAACAGCCCGAGGGGAAGCAGCATCCACAACAGGTAGGAGACCTCGACGTCGGTCGAATAGAAGAACGCGATGATCGCAATGGCGATCAGATCGTCCACCACGGCGAGGGTCAGCAGGAAGATGCGCAGCGCGCTGGGCAGGTGCGAGCCGATCACGGCTAGAACGGCGAGGGCGAAGGCGATATCCGTGGCGGTGGGAATCGCCCAGCCGCGCAGCGTGTCGGGGGAGGAGAGGTTTACCGCGGTGTAGATCAGCGCCGGAACCAGCACCCCGCCTGCGGC
>DGBL01000014.1 GCA_002384315.1 Micrococcaceae bacterium UBA4005
TCGTTGTACAGTCGCCACACCGGCGTGGTGCCGGGATAGCAGGAACCCTTGGTCGGCACCAGAGCGCGGAAGGCGATGCCCTCGTAGGTCCAGCCGGAACCGGGCTGCTTGAGCAGTTCACACTCGTTGGCGCCGGCAGTGTAGAAGTGCGAGTTCACCACCGCCGAATAGAACCGGCATACGGGTTTGGCGGCCGTGGGCGCCGGGCCGGCCGCCGGCCAGGCGTTGAAGCCTTCGTCCACAATCCCCCAGCCACCGCCACCCCCGCCGCTCAGCAGTGAATCCCGCTCGGCAGTGCCGGCGGTGATGAAATAGTGGCCGATGCCGTCGTTGTAGAAAGCGAACACGGGTTGGGTGGGGGGTGCGGGCGCGATAACGACCTCTCCGCCAGTTACCTCCTCAAGTGGGTCAGTGTCCGGCTCGTTCCAGTCCCGACCTCTGTATATAAGCGGGTAGGTGCCTCCGGGAAGACCATTCACGACTGCTGTCTTGTACATCACGGGGCACACAAAACCCGGATCCAGGCGTCGGATCTCCACCACTATCCCATCCGAGCGTACATAAACGTCGCTGTCCGATTCTTCCGAACTCAGCGGGCATGAAATCTGGCCCCTGATCGTAAACGGCTGATAGGCCTCGGGCACTGCGGGCGTTACCGTCAAATCCTGTGCATCACTCGATATCGACAAACCGAGCAGACAACCGGAAAGCGCGAAGAAAAAGAAACCGCGCGAGGCACGTCGTAGGATCTTCATGGGGAATTCCCTCCATCATCAAGAATGCCGGCACCGGCGCGAGCCGCCGCCGGCGTTTCAATTCACTGGATCACCGGCACATTGCCGTTGGTGTTGGGGTAGACGTAGCCAATCCAGTCGCTGCCCGAGTTCTGGGTATAGCCCTGGGCAGCCATGGCGCTGAGCTGGCTCTCGGGGAAAATGGCGTGGTCGTCGCGCGCCGGGTTGTATTTGCGCATCAGCCGCACCGTCCCCGCCGGCTGGGTCATGGTCTTGGGATAGAGATAGCCCTCGATGCCATCGAGCTTGTAGCCCACACTTTGATAGGCGGACACGCCAGCAGTGTCCGCCGTATAGGTGACGTCCATATGGTTCGAATTACTGGAACAGATCGTGGGCGGAACCGGCGTGGCGTCACCACACTTCCAGCTCAATCGGTACAGGGGCACCAGGGGAATCGACGCACTCTTGGGGTTTTCCGGTGTGGTGAACAGCCAGACTTGGGCCTTGGGATATCTTGTCGACCAAGCTGGCAAGACTCCCGGGAAAAGCGCGTAATTGGTGATGGCAGTGCCCACCGAATCATAGTTGCTGCCTTGCGTGCTGTTGACCGGCCTGAGCGTCCCCCAGGCCGCCGCCGCTGCCATCTGCGGCACCGTGGTGTAGAAGTAATCCAGCCGGCCGGAGCTGTACATGGCGAACAGCGGCGCCAGCTTGTTGGGCGTCTGGGCGATGGTCTGGTCCACGGCGGTGCGGACGTTGGGTAGACCCGATCCCAGCTCCTGTGTCTGGGCGGCATAGTGGCTGCCGCTGGCGCGGATGCGATCCTGAATGGCAATGCGCGATAGGCGCGGGTTGATGGAACGCAGGATGCCCGCCAGGGCCGAGACATGGGGCGCGGCCATGGAGGTGCCCGTGCAACTGCCGTAACCGTCATTGGGGGTACCGGATTCATCGTTACCCGAGACATCCCCGCATTTGAATGGCGGATACGGATTGTAATTGGACCCCGTGGGCACCGTGGAGACGATGGATTTGGCTGGACCCACGACGCCATTCAAGCCGGGGTATGTAGAACCGACAAACTCCGACGGAGTGGGGTCAGGATATGGGTAATCGAAATATCCGTAATCCCACCGAATCCACTGCCCCGGAATGGCAGCGTTGGTATTTTCGACTCCGCCAACCGCCAGTACCGACCCATGACTTGCAGGGAATTGGGGAGTCGTATTGGAAGCGTTGTTACCCGCGGCGGCTACCAACAGAATGTCGCGGGAATCCGCTGAGGCAATGGCATTGCACAGCGACGTCATCTCGGAGCTTGAGCAACTTACACCGGATTTTCCGAAGCTCATGTTGACCACTTGGAGGCCGCGTTCGATCAAGCCGTAAACCCCGGAGGCGCTTTCCGAGGTTGTGCCGCTCCAACGGACCATGGCCACGCTGCAATTGGGACAGCCGCTGGCCACGCCCACGCTGTTATTCGCAGTGGCGCCGATAATGCCCAGCACATGAGAGCCGTGAAATCTATTTAGGTTGAGGGTGGTTTCAAAAGAGAACTGCGACCGGTAATTGGCCACCAGATCGGCGTGGGGCTGATTGTTGGGTAGCCCTCCGTCGATCGCCGCCACATAGCCATGTCCTCTGGTGCGATCCCAGGCCGAGGGGAAGTTCATGGCATGCATGCCCCACTGGTAGCGGCCGGCGCTGACAGCGTTGATCGGAAAGTAGGGGTCATTCGGCGCCCACAGAAATTCCAGCTTCCTGTCGATGCCGGCCGATACCACGCCGGGCCGCTTCCCGAGATAATCGACAGCAGCCTTGGCGGCGTCGACCGAGGGGTAGCTCAGCACCAGATAACGATGCAGCAGTTCGTCGGGGTGGTCGGCACTCAACAATGCGCGCGCTTCGGGGCCAAGACGATCGTCGGACGGGATCAGATAACGGGCCTGTTCGGGGTTGGAGAACATCAACCCGGTTGCCGGCTCCCTGGCATTGATGGCCTCCAGCATGGCCTGTTCGGCGGCGAGCTGGTCACCCGGCTCGACCTTGCCGGACAGTACCGGATCGAAGGCCGGGTCGTCCAAATCGAGCAGCACAATCACGCTGTTGCTGTTGCCTTCTTCATCGAACAGCGGTGCCGGTTCGTACTCCGACTGCTTGGCCGGCAGGATCAGCGGCGGACCGGCCTCGCGGGCGAACACTCCCTCCAGATAGGGGCCTTCGTCGTTGGGGAGTTCC
>DGBL01000073.1:0-3838 GCA_002384315.1 Micrococcaceae bacterium UBA4005
CACGACCAGGGTACGTGGTGGTTCGGACATTCGATGGGCGTTGCCATCCGGTGCGCCTCCTCCGCGCGCAGCTGGGCACCGCCGCTTGTCCAGGACAGGGTGCGGCGATCGCGCCGGCCGCACCCTGTCCTGCCGCTTACTACTCGGGGAGCAACTCGTCCAGGTTCGGTTCCTTGGACAGCGTCCCGTACTCCACCGCTTTCTTGCCCAGCTTCTCCGCTGCCTCGCGGCTGAAATCGGGTCGGAAAACAGGGATGACAATCTCCTGCAACACCTCAGGGTCGATCTTGGTGTAGGTACTGACGATGTCACGGACCTCGTCCGGGTTCTCCTGGGAATATTCGAGCGATTCGTTCATCGCAGTCTGGAATGCAGCCACCAGTTCTGGCTCCTTTTCCATCATGGCTGTCGAAGCGAACACGCAGGAAATATCCAGTTCCGGGTGGAATTCAGAGAAGTTGTAGGAAATTACCCGTGCACCGCTGTTGAGCGATTCAGTGAGGAACGGGTCAAGGATCCATGCCGCATCCACCTGCTTGCTTTCCAGCACGGCAGGAGCTTCAGAGAAACCGACCTCCACGAAGTTGATGCCCGACGGGTCCCCACCACCTTCCTCGACTACGGACCGGATCGTCGTGTCGCCAATGTTGGCGAGCGTGTTCACCGATACCGTTTTGCCTTCGAGATCCGCCACAGTTTTGATGGGTGAATCCTCCAAGACGACCACAGCCCCGAAGTCCGGGTCACCGGCCGTCGTGTTCGCGTTCGCGATGCACTTCAGGTCAAGGCCCCGGTCTACGGCGAGCATCGTGGAGAGCATATTGCCGCGGCCGAAGTCGAAGTCGCCGGAGATCACGCCGGGAACGACGGCGGCGCCGCCTGCGGAGGTTTCGATAGTCAGGTCGATTCCCTGCTTTGCGAACAAACCTTTCTCCACACCCAGATAGAGCGGAGCAGAGTCGACAATTGCCTGCGTTGCGATCACGACCTCTCGCAGTTCGGTACCCTCAGGGCTGGCAGTGGTATCCCCGGACGGGCCTGCGCATGCGGTGAGCACAAGCCCCAACGCACCAGCAGTCGAAACAGCGGCGTACACAGATCGATTCATTGGTTCTTCCTTCTTTGGTGGATTTCTTGGTTCTACGGTGTGTTGTTACAAACATTGCCCCGCAGGTTCAGCCGGGCTCGGCGAAGCGGGCACGTGCCCGTGCCTGCCAGATGCCCCAGGCGCGGTCCATCTGGGTGGCCATGGTCGCAACAGTCGCCGCGCCTTCGTTTTCGGTGAGGCAGGTGTACGGGCCAAGGCGGATCGCATCGGCCTGCGCCCTGGCATTTACTTCGGTATAGACGGCCCGGTAAACGGCTACCCGCAGGCTCGGGCCGACCGCCACCGAACCGTGTCCGCGCATCAGTGCCACGGCTCCCGACCCCAGCGACCTGGCCAGCGCTTGGCCAGAACGGCCATCCCTGATGAGCAGGTCAGAAGCGTCTCCCATCGTGTCCCGGATTTCAAACACCGGCGTCTGCGCAGGAAGGAAGCCCGCCATATGCATCACCGGGCGCAACGGAACCTGCGCCACACTGAAAGGCACCACCGCCGCAGAGTGGCTGTGCACCACTGCCCTGACATCCGGCCGCGACCGGTAGATCTCGGCATGGATGAACCGTTCCAGGTAGGGCGGCCGTGGGTCCTCCGTCTCGCCGTCGAGAGTGAACTCCTGGATGTCCCCAGGGCCCGCAAGTGCGGGGGCCAGATTGCGGGCGAGTAGGAACCGGTGCGGATCATCATCGGTACGGACACTTACATGCCCGAATGCGTCGAGCACGCCTTGGTCCACCAGAATATGGTTCGCATCGACCAGTTCAACCGCCTGCGCGCTCCGCGCTGCATTCATCCATCCACTCCCGATCGTGTGGCCCCCATCACAAGAGATGGTTTGGACCAGAGTGCACCCCGCAACCAACAGCTCCAACGAAATTCTGCTCCCCAGAATGGAGCCTCGCAATCATCGGTTCTGGGCAACCGCCATCCGAAGCGAAGTTTCTGTACTACAGAATTCGGTGCATTTACGCGTAGCTCCACTCGTAGGCTCAGGGCATGAGCCTACTGCCGGTGACCTTCGCGTCCGCCAACTACGACCGCTTCCACGCCCTCCAGGACGGGCGGGTCTCGCCCGAGGGAATCGATCTGAACTTCCTTTCCCTGCCAGTGGAGGAGACGTTCTACCGGCAACTGAAGTTCGAGGAATTCGATGTCAGCGAGATGAGCCTGTCCTCCTACGTGCTCACCCTGAACCAGCCTGACCCGACCTTTACCGCCATCCCCGTGTTCCCATCGCGCTACTTCCGCCACCAGACCATGTTCGTGAACACGAACAGCGGCATCGAATCCCCCTCCGACCTCGTCGGCAAAAGGGTCGGCCTGCCTGAATACCAGATCACGGCGGGCGTGTGGCAGCGAGGCATGCTCCAGGACCAGTACGGCATCGCACTACAGGATATGAGCTTCTTTACCGGCGGCGTGGAAACAACCGGACGGAGCGAGAAGCTTTCCTTCAACCTGCCCGACGGCGTAAGCCTCCATCCGATCAACGAAGACCAGACGCTTTCCCAGATGCTTTCCGCCGGCGAGCTTGACGCCGTGTTCAGCGCCAGCGTTCCGCCCTGCTTCTACACCGACGCCCACGTACAGCGGCTCTTTCCCCAGTACAAGGCAGTGGAGAAGGAGTACTTCCAACAGACCGGTATTTTCCCCATCATGCACGTCGTCGTCATCAAGCGCGACCTGCTCGAGCGCAACCCTTGGGTCGCCAAATCACTGATGAAGGCATTCAACCAATCACTGCAGTACGCCAAGGAAGACCTGCTCTACCGCAGCTCCCTCAAAGTCATGCTGCCCTGGCTCGCCGACCACGTCGAGGAAACCCAGGCAGCCCTCGGCCAGGACTACTGGACCTACGGCATTGAGGCCAACCGCACGGTGCTGGAAACCTTCCTGCGCTACTCCCATGAGCAAGGCCTCGCGAACAAGCGCTGGGCGCCCGAGGACATCTTCCATCGCAGCATCAGCAGCAGCTACGTCATCTAGCTGCAGGCTCCGCAGCGACGCTCAACCCCAGAACCCAGACTCAGCTTTTCAAAAGGATTCCCGAAGGAACCGCGACTACGGCCAGCTAGTAGGGAATGCTGACTGTGGAGCACCGTGTTCCGGCAGCTGAGCAGTTCCACGGCTTAGCCGTTCCAACAACAGATACGCACAAAGGACAACCATGGGGCTCTGGACCGCGAGTGGTCCCGCAGGGATGACGACGGCGCCGCGCCGCGCCGGCGCTCCCCTTCAGGCAGGGTTCCCCAGTGGGCGCTGGACGAGTCGATCAATGAACAACTCCGGGCCTACACCGCGGAGACGGGTGCGACGTACGGGAAACCACTGCGGGCGCGCCGCCGTCGTCGGCTGGCACCCCGCACCAGACTGCGGCTGGGCACTGCCGGGGTGATCGGCCTCGTGGCCGCCCTGTATCTGAGCCCGCTGGTTTTCGAGCGCCAGATCCTTCCCGCGCTGCTGCCGCACCTGCCGGGCTCTGGCGTCCTGCCGCGCGGCGTCGAAGCCTCCGACACTCCCCTGGGCATCCCGCCCACCACCAGCGGTTCGGCCCAGTATGTGCTGCAGGAATCCCCCGACCCGGCACAGGACTTCGTCGCCTACGATCCGTGCCGGCCGCTGCACTATGTGATCCGCACCGAACTGGCACCGAACGGAAGCGACGGACTCGTTGCCGAAGCCGTCGCGGAAATCTCCGCTGCCACGGGCCTGCAGTTCGTCTACGACGGCCCCACC
>DGBL01000073.1:3939-4421 GCA_002384315.1 Micrococcaceae bacterium UBA4005
GGCCATCATCATGCACGAACTCGCACACGTGGTCAGCCTGGACCACGTCAACGACCGCAACGAGCTGATGTTCGAAGAAAACACGGGACAGACCGCGCTAGGCCCCGGAGACCGCGCAGGGCTCGCCGTGCTGGGCGCCGGACCCTGCGTACCGCAGCTCTAGCCGACCGTCACAGCTACTGGGCTGGACAGCTACTGATAGAACTGGATAGTCACTTTAGTGCAACCAGGTAGGGCAACGGAGCCGCACAGCAAAGGGGTTGGCCATGCGCTGCATTCCGGAAGAACCCGACTTCGCCGCTGGCCATTCGGCGGAGCGCGCCGTGTGGGATGCGCTGCGCACATCCCTGCCCGACGACGTCGTGCTGGCCCACTCGGTCCAGGTGCGCCATGGGCGCGCCGAGCACGAGATCGACCTGCTGGTCCTCTGGCCCGGTGTCGGGCTGGCGGCGATCGAGGTCAAGGGCGGCCAGATCGGTATC
>DGBL01000138.1 GCA_002384315.1 Micrococcaceae bacterium UBA4005
ATATCGAGGCAGTAATAGTCGGGCTCGATATCCGCAAACACCGGGGTTGCTCCGGTGAGGGCCACCGAATTGGCGGTCGCGGCGAACGTGAAAGAGGGGACGATCACCTCATCTCCCGGGCCGATTCCGGCGGCGAGCAACCCGAGGTGAAGCCCTGCTGTCCCGGAATTCACGGCCACGCTGGCCCGGCCATCGAGCAGAACCTCGGAGAATTCGGTCTCGAAGGACGCTACTTCGGCGCCCTGGGCAAGCATGCCCGAGACCAGGACGGCGTCGACTGCCGCACGTTCGTCGTCGCCGACGATCGGTTTGGCTGCTGGAATAAATTCGTTGCTCATACCTCTACCTCTGCTGGTCGCAATGTGCCTTCATATTCCTCGTACGTGGTCCCGGTTTCCGGGCAGACCCAGAGTCCGTCCTTGGGGACCAGCGGATGCCCTGCCTTGCCGACCCAGCCCAGACGCCGGGCCGGAACGCCGGCCATGAGCGCGTAGGACGGCACATCCTTGGTAACGACGGCGCCGGCGGCGATCGTCGCCCATGCACCGATGGTGACCGGTGCGACGCAGACGGCGCGGGCTCCGATGGACGCCCCATCTTCGATGGTCACTCCGACCGGAACCCAGTCGTGGGAGCTTTTGAGGGATCCGTCCGGAGACACGGAGCGTGGGTAGGTGTCATTGGTCAGCACGACCGCGGGGCCGATAAAGACGCCCGTGCCGAGGACTGCCGGTTCGTAGACCAGCGCATAGTTCTGGATTTTGGAATTGTCACCAATCTGGACTCCGGTGCCCACATAGGCCCCGCGGCCCACGATGCAGTTCCTGCCGAGCCGCGCCTGCTCGCGAACCTGGGCGAGGTGCCAGATTTTCGAACCGGCACCGATCACGGCTTCGGGCGAGACGTCGGCTGTGTCTGCAATGTGTGTCATGGTTCCCTTTTCCGTTAAGTCGGTGATTACGCGCCCTGGGCTTTGCCGATGACGCGGTAGGTCACACCGTCCCACCGTCCGGCACTGCTCACGCGCCTGCCGTCGATGAACGCCTTGACTCCCGGTAAGTCGGCGGGGGTGAGCGATGCATAGTCGGCATGGTCTGCCTGCACGACGGCGGCATCGACTGGTTCGCCCAGGTGGTAGGGCTCGAACCCGAGCCTGGCGAGTTCCTCATCGGTGTACAGCGGGTCGTGCACCAGCGCGCGCGCGCCGCGGGCGACCAGCGACTCGACAGCTGCGAAAACGCCGGAGAAGGCCGTCTCCTTCACCCCGCCGCGGTAAGCGGCCCCCAGCACGACGACGGACGCCCCGTCGAGCGGACCGTAGGCGCCCTCGAGCAGCCCGATGGTGTATTCGGGCATGGCTGCGTTGGCTTCGCGCGCCGCCCGCACCACGGTGGCCTCGGGATCGTTCCACAGGTAGAGCCGCGGGTAGACGGGGATGCAGTGGCCGCCGACGGCGATACCCGGCTGGTGGATGTGGCTGTAGGGCTGCGAGTTGGAGGCCTCGATGACCTGGTAGATATCGATGTTCTGGGTCGCCGCGAAGCGGGCAAACTGGTTGGCGAGCCCGATGTTGACGTCGCGGTACGTGGTCTCGGCAAGTTTTGTCAGCTCGGATGCTTCCGCAGAGCCCAGGTCCCAGACGCCGTTGGCACGCACAAGGTCGGAACGCTCATCAAAGTCAAGGACGTCCTCGTAGAACTCCACGGCGCGCGCGGCGCCCGCGGCGGAGAGCCCTCCCACCAGTTTGGGGTATTTGCGCAGATCGGCGAACACGCGCCCGGTGAGGACCCGCTCGGGCGAAAAGACCAGATGGAAGTCCTCGCCTTCGGTCAGGCCGGAGCCTGCTTCCAGCGCTGGTTTCCACCGGTTGCGCGTGGTGCCGACGGGCAGCGTCGTCTCGTAAGAGACCAATGTTCCCGGGGTGAGGTGTCTGGCGAGTTCGGCCGTCGCAGCGTCCATCCAGCCGAAGTCAGGGTTGGCTTCACTGTCGACGAAGAGCGGGACGACCAGCACCACCGCGTCGGCGCCCGGCACTGCGTCCGCGTAATCGGTCGTCGCGCGCAGGTTGCCCGCGGGCACCAGCTCGGTGAGCATCTCCTGTAAGTGCGCTTCTCCGGGGAACGGTTCCTGGGCTTTATTCACGAGGTCGACGACGGTTGCGTTGACGTCTACGCCGACCACCTCATGTCCCTTCGACGCGAATTGGACTGCCAAAGGCAATCCAATCTTTCCCAGTGCGATCACGGCAATCTTCACGGCAGAGCGACCTTTTCTATGTTTTGGGGTGTGGTTCCCCCGGACGGCATCGAAAGTAAGCCTATAGGCAGGAGCTGGTATTTGCCGTCTCCTGCCCGGCCCCGCTTATCCACATGTGCTCCACCCGTGCCGTCGAGCTCTTGGCGTGGGCCTAGCCTTTCCATGATGCCAAGCCTGACTCCGATGACACCCAACCTGCCTGGTGCGCTGCTGCACGTTTCCCTGGTGGACGCTCCGGGCGCCGTCGATATTCCGGGACTCGCGTCGCCCGAATCCCGCGAGCTCGTGATTGATCCGCGCCAGATCCGCTCCGGCATGGAGCTCGCACACAGGGTGCACGCCGCCTATGGCGCAGCCGGGGTCACCGTGGAGGGGTTGCCGCTGGAGGAGCTACAGCCCGGGGAATCTCCGCTGGTCAACGGCGCAGTGCTGGTCGCTGGAGGAATTTTGCGCCGGTCCCCTACAACATCGATAGGAACGGGCGGCGGCCCGTTGGTGTTCGTCGTAAATTCGGGGCCCGACTGCGGCCAGTTGACGGCGCTGGCTCGGGGTATTTACACCATCGGTCGCCAAGGCTGCAGCATCACTATCCGTGACCCGGAGCTTTCCCGCCACCACGCGAGCGTGGAGGTCGGGCCGAACCATATTATGGTCCGCGATATGGGCTCCACCAACGGCACGTTCGTCGACGGCGAGCAGGTAACCGACGCGATGATCACGGTATCCTCTGAGCTCCGGTTCGGAAATTCACGCTGCAGTATCGCCGTCGCAGGGG